>JALYJZ010000063.1 GCA_030775025.1 bacterium | reverse complement strand
ATAACGCGAACAGGTCCCGTCGCCGTAACACACCAGTACGACGTTGCCCCAGCCCCGACCGAAGGCATACCCTGCCTCCCTGACGGTCCCGGCGGCAGCCGACCGGACCGGTGTACCGGTCGGCATCGCGAAGTCCCACGAGTAATGATCGTAAGGAAATCGATGACCGCCGTATCCGTTCCCTTGGGTGATGCGATACGTCTTGCCATGGTCCCATGGCAAGTAGGTTGAAGGCTGTGCCTGGCTCTCGTCGATGATGAGTGCGAATACGACCATCATCACCACGAGCCAGAGCAGCCCACGGAAGAGCGCTCCAATCATGGCGCGTCCTTTCTGTCATGGATCCGCTGCTTGTTAATGAGCAAGCAACCTTGCTCTTCGATCCTAGCTAATGCTTGACTGCTTTGTCAAATGACGATACGCTGGATTAAAACAGCCAACCATTATTTGCATGCCGTGGAATCGAGTTAATCATGTGAGCACCATCGCCGCCGTCGCGGTCCTCGCGGCCACGATCCTGGCCGGGACGTCCTTGCTCGTCCTTGGAGAACGCGGGCGGCGGGAGGTGACCCCGGCCGTCACGGCTTCACCCACGCCCCGGATGACCGATCGACCCGGTCCTCCGATGGCATTGCCCCTGGCACCGGGAACGCTTACCGGATCGGCAGCATATCCGGCAGGAACCGCACCGCCCGACCTTGAGGTCTGTGCCGAAGCGGTGGGTCGACCGTTTACCGCTTGCACGAAAGCCGAGCAACAGAAGGGTTCTCTGTATGGGTTGGGCTATCGATTGACCGTCCCGGGCGGAACGTATCGGGTATATAGCGTCTCAAGAAGCACCGACCCGAAATATCGTGGTTACTACACGGCCGGCGCACGGTGCGAGCGGCGGCTAGCGTACCGGCCGGGATACGAGGCTTCACAATGCAGCGATCGGTCCATCTTGGACGTTCCCGTCATGAACGGGCAAATCGTCCCGCGGGTCGACGCGGTGGATTACTACGGACCGTTCAAGGGCTGAATCAGGATTCCGGCGTCGGGCTGGGACTCGGGCTCGGCGATGTGTCTGAAGCCGTGACTTCCCGCTGTTCACCCGGAAGCGGTGCGAACGGATCGGAGCGTCCGGTCTTCGCCCGCCGGAGCGGCGCACCGTACTTGTCGCGCGAAAGGATTCCTTCACGATCCTGGGGATCGAGCCGGAGGTTGGGGGCTGCGTAGCCGGCGCCGTCTATCTCGGCTTCCGCCTGTTGGTTGAAGTACCACAGCGTACCGTACGTCGAGGACGCGACGACCACGGCCATGCCGGTCACCATCAGCGACAGCAGATGCCGGGCAGCGAAACGGCGGAGCGGCAAGCGGTTGTACTGCTTGAAGAAGTACAGCACCGCGCCGGGGACGAACAGCAGGGTCGTCACCAACCGCCACTGCGTCCGTTCGACGGCCGTGGAGTATTCCCGGCGGTAACTGTCCCGAAGCATCCGCGTCCAGAACACCGTCGCGACGGCGAACAGGGCCAGGGCGGCGGCCAGGATCGTCATCCGGAGCGGCGACATCGCCGCGACCGCATCGGCCAGCGATCCGAATGAGAGCCCTGACCCGACTCTCGTCGCGTCGGCGGAAGGCACGCTGCCGCCGAGATACAGCCATCCGGCGGTGGCCAGTAGCAGGACACCGGCGGCCAGGACTAGGAGCTCCCGCTGTGCATGGTGGTCGGAAGTCATCGGCATCGTGACGCCGGCTTCGCGGCGGAGACGCGCGGCTTGCCGTTTGCGCAGCGGCCGAAGCGCCCGGCCGAACGCCTGCCCGAAGATCCGATTGCTGGCACGGCGAATGCCGGTGACCCAGTAGACCACCAATGTTTCCAGGGCCCGTCCGAGACGGCCCGGAGCGCCGAAGACCGCTAGCAGCAAGGACGTTACCTCGCCGACGAATACCCGGGTCGTCCGACTGGTCGCCTCTACGGCATTCCGTTCTGCGTGACGAAGGGAGCGGGCAGCCGCAATGGCGGCACGGGCAGCGATCCGCCCCGGCCAGGTAATGCCACCCCAGATACGATGAAGCAGTATCCTGAGTCGTGCCGCCACCCGACGTCCGCTGCGACGGACCGTAGCGGTCATCGCAGCAACCCGGCGCTCAATGGAGTGCACCGCTCCGACGACCCCGTGATCGGCTTTGCGGACTAGCGCCAAGATGGCACGGTCCAGCTTCCGCATGCCCCATCGGAAGGCCCGGAGCGGATGTTCGAGCAGCAGTTCGAGGATGGTCAATATGATGCGCATGTCAGGTTCCGAAGTAAATCGATTGGGCGGTGATGGTCAGCTTCACGCCTCCGGCTCCATCAGCCTGATTGATGCTGACGCTCGTCACCCGGGTAAAACGGTCCATCGTTTCCAGCCGGTTCAGGAAATCCAGCACTGAAGCGTATGCCCCCGTCACGTCCATCTTCACGGGGAACGTCGGGAAGCCACCGGCCGTCTGGACCGTCTGCGCGGCCGGGGTCTGTCCGTCCGGGCCGGCGCCGGTGGTATCCACGGTCACCAGCGTGGTCCGGGTCAGCGCGGCCAGTTCCTCCAGTTCGGTTTGGTAGCCGGCGATGTCCTTGGTCTTCGGCGCGTTCTGGATCACTCCGCCATACGCGGCCTGGGTAGCTGGCAGGGTTTCCTTGAGCTGGCGAAGGTCGTCCGTCTTCTGGCGCAACGTGGCGATGTCACCCTTGGTCTGGGCGATCTCGTCAGCATGGGCGCTAAGCGCCCCGAACACCGGACGAAGCACGAAGAAACCGATCAGCGCCAGGATCACCACGTTACCAGCGATCAGGTAATAGTAGAGACGGCCCCGCGGCGACTTCAACGAGCCGAGCGAGATGTTCACGTGCGGACTCATGTGGCCGGCCCTTCCAGCTTCTGATAATCGACTTCCATCGAGATGGAATATTGCACCAGTTTCTCGTTCAGCGTGGTAGTCTCGATCTCCACGTTCTTCAGGAACGGCGATTCGGACAGTGCCAGCTGGAATTGCCCGAGGCTGCGGCGGCTGTCGGCGCTGCCGGAAATCCGGCTATGGTTCTGCTGGGCAGCGGGAGCATCGGCGGTAGTCGCAGGAGGCTGGAACTCGAGCGTCTCAATCGAGACCGACGGCGGCGTGAACGACCGGAGCGCGGCGATCAGCGAAGCCCAGTGGGTCGTCTGCTGGTTCGCCTTCTGCAGGTTCGCCAGCTGGAGTTCGAGGTTCTTAGCCTCTTTCTCGACGTCGAGATACGCGGCCGACTGACTTTCCACCTGGGACCGTTCCTGTTGCAGGCTGGCCAGGTTGGTGCGGTACACCTGATCGAACAGGAGGAGGATGCCGGCCAGTGCCAGGGCACCGGTCACCAACACGATACCCGCCGTGAGCGTGTAATAGTTCAGCGCGTCTACGCGGCGCTTTTGCTTTTCCTGGTCGGGAAGCAGGTTGAGGATGTGGGTATGCATGGTGATGTCGGTCTATTCAAAAATTAGACAACCATACCACAATTAACGCCCGGCGTCAACCACCGTCAGGCGGCGGATGCTGCGGTACAATGGACGGGATATGTCCGGACACAGTAAATGGAGCACCATTAAGCGGAAAAAGGGCGCTGCCGATGCCAAACGGGGAGCGGCTTTCACGAAGTTGGCGCACGCGATCAGCGTGGCAGCACGCGAAGGCGGCGGCGACCCCGACATGAATATCTCGCTCCGCATGGCGATCGACAAAGCCCGGGGCGCGAACATGCCGAATGCCAATATAGAGCGTTCGATCAAGCGCGGCACCGGCGAACTGGCCGGCGAGACGGTCCCCGAATCCGTGGCATACGAGGCGTACGGCCCGGGCGGCGTGGCGCTCCTGGTCGACTGCCTCACCAACAACCGGAACCGGACGGTCTCGGATGTCCGAGCGGCGGTCACCAAGCGCGGCGGCTCGCTCGGTGAAGCCGGA
>JALYJZ010000062.1 GCA_030775025.1 bacterium | reverse complement strand
CGTCCGGCGTCATCTGGGTAACAACGAGCTGCGCTACGCCAATCTGCTGACGGCGTTCCGTCAGGCATTCATCGGCAGCGCCTTGCTGGTTGCTCTGCTGGCCCTCCAGTCCGTCCGCCTGCTCGCCTGGTGGGATATACTGCTCTTGGTGGTAGTAGCCCTGCTGCTGGAATTATATGTACGATCCAATGCACGATCCGGAAACCTTTGATCAGATCCTTGCGGACGCTACGGAGGCGCTCGGCCGGGCATCCGGTCCCGCCCAGCATGCGAAACTCCAGACGGAATTCCTCGGGCGCAACGGCCGGCTGACCAAGGCGCTTAAGGACATCAAGACGCTTCCCGAAAGCGAACGCCGGACGGCGGGCATCGCCGGCAATACGGCGAAAGCGAAGCTAGAACAACTCTTCGCGGTGGCCAGACGGGAAGCCTCCGAACAGCCCGCCGCGCCGGTCGATGTGACTTTGCCGGGCGAACAATTCCAGGTCGGGCATCGACATCCGGTGCTGGCGGTCCTCAGGGAACTCGAGGACATCTTCCACGGGCTCGGCTTCACGACCGTGGAAGGCCCCGAAGTCGAGGATGACTGGCACAACTTCGAGGCGCTCAACATGGGCCCGGACCACCCCGCCCGTGACATGCAGGATACGTTCTACCTGGCCGGATCGGAGGATGCTCCCGGCCGTTTCCGGCTGCTTCCCCGCACGCATACGTCCGGCGTGCAGATCCGTGCGATGCGAGACGCCAAACCGCCGATCCGGATCATCGCGCCAGGCTTGGTCTATCGGAACGAGGCCGAGGACGCCACGCACAGCGCGGTGTTCCACCAGATGGAAGGCCTACTCGTCGACGACCGGACGACCTTCGCCGACCTCAAGGGCGTGCTCACCGAAGCGGCACGGGAGCTCCTCGGCGTCGACACCAAGATCCGCTTCCGGCCGAGCTTCTTTCCCTATACCGAGCCGAGCGCGGAGATCGACATGTCCGTACCGCACGTTCGTAATGGGGAGTGGCTGGAGCTCGGGGGGTGTGGGATGGTGCACCCGCAGGTGCTTCGGAACGTGAAGTGGGATCCCGACCAGTACCTCGGGTTCGCGTTCGGACTCGGTCCGGCCCGGATCGCCATGCTGAAGTACGGTATCGACGACATCCGGGAGTTCTTTGCGCCGGACATCCGCCTGATGGAGCAGTTCTGATGCAAGTATCCGTCGACTGGCTCAAGGAGTACGCACCGGTGCAGGCTGGCACCCACGACGTGGCCGAGCGCCTGACGATGACGCTGAACGAGGTCGACGAGGTCAGGTCCGTCCGGGGACTTGAGGACATCGTGGTCGGGGAGATCGTAGTGATTGAGCCGCACCCTAACGCCGACCGATTGAACATCACCAAGGTCGCGACCGGATCTGCCCGCCGCCGGACGATCGTCTGCGGGGCGGACAACATCGAAGTCGGACAACGAGTGCCCGTCGCGGTACCGGGAACCGTACTACCGAGCGGCCTGGCGATCGAACGGCGCGATGTCCGGGGAATCACTTCGGACGGCATGTTGTGTTCGGCACGTGAGTTGGACGTAGGGGAAGACCACAGCGGTATCTGGATCCTCCCGTCGGACGCGAAGGTCGGCGTCCGGCTTCCCGCCGCGATCGGCCGTCGTCATGACACGTTCGAGCTCGAAGTGCTTGCCAACCGTCCGGATTGCATGGGGCATCTCGGCATCGCCCGGGAGGTCGCGGCAGGATTCGGCGTAGCACTGCGTGAGCCGCGTCTGAAGACGCCGGACCGGGCGGTGCGAGGGTCGTACCAGGTGCAGCACGTAGCGGGTTGTTCCCGGTACTCCTTGGCGCATCTACAGGGCGTGGAGAACCGGGAGAGTCCCGAGTGGCTCCGACGCCGGCTGACCGCCGTGGGGCTGCGTCCCGTGAACGCGATCGTCGACGTGACGAACTTCGTGATGTTGGAATACGCCCAGCCATTGCATGCGATGGACGCGTCCAAGGTCGAAGGGAATACCGTGAAGGTACGGCAGGCCCGGGGCGGTGAGCGGGTGGCCACCCTGGACGGCGAGACGCGGAAAGTTCCGGCGGGCGCGCTCCTGATCGCGGATCGCAGCAAGGCGCTGGGGTTCGCCGGCATCATGGGAGCGGCTAACTGCGAAATCGAGGACGGAACCACTGACATACTGCTTGAGTGCGCCCACTTCGATCCGGCGACGATCCGGCGGACCAGCCGGGCGCTCGGACTTCGTACGGATGCCTCGGCGCGTTTTGAACGCGGTGTCTCCGAAGCACTGGTCCGGCCGGCGATCCGTCGTGCCATCGACCTGATACTTGAGATTTGCGGCGGTTCGCTGGCGCAGCTTTCCGATTCGTACCCGAAGCCGGCACGGCCGCGGAAGGTCGGGCTCTCATTGCGGGACGCCGCGGGGTTCCTGGGTGTTTCGATTCCCGCCGCCGCCGCGAAGAAAATCCTGAAGAGCCTGGGCTTCACGGTATCCGGCAGCGGTGATGCCTGGCAGGTCACGGTACCGTACTGGCGGACGGATGTGCGGGAGCCGGTGGACCTGTATGAGGAGCTGATCCGCCACCACGGCTACGAGCGTGTCCCGACGACGTTGCCGGAAGGTTCAGCCGGAGCAGCGAAACGTCCGGAAACGGTGCGCCTGGCGGACCGACTGCAGGAACTCCTGGTCGCCGCCGGCTTTACCGAGGCACTGACGCACTCCCTGGTGGGTACGGCCTTGCTGGAGCGTAGCGGCTTTTCCGCCAAGCTCCCGGAGATCGCGAATCCGCTCTCCGACGACCATCGCTATCTCCGGGGTAGCCTGGGGCCGCGGCATCTGGAGGCGGTCCAGGCGAACCTCCGTTGGCGCCGGGACGTGCGGATGTTCGAGATCGGACGGGTATTCGAATCGACGGCACTCGGCACGACTCCGGACGAACAACGCAAGCTGATGATCACCGCTGGCACCAAGGTCCGCGGCGCGTCGTTCGAGACGGTCCGCGGCGTCTTGACGCTGCTGCTCGACCGGCTCAAGGCTCCGCGCGAGAAAATCCGCTTCAAGGGCGTGACGCTGGGCAAATTCGTGCCCGGCCGGCACTTCCAGGTATGGATCGGCAACGTCAGGATCGGCTGGATCGCGGAGTTCCGTTTCCCGGACCGTTTCAAGGCCGGGAGCATCTCGATGCTTTCGATCAACCTGGACCGTCTGCCTCAGGCACTTTCTGGGGAATGGCGCGTCCAGATGCCGCCGGCCCATCCGCCGATTTACCGCGACCTATCGGTGTATCTTCCCGAACAAGCGCCGTTCGCGGAGCTGGCACATACGGTCACGCAGAACGGAAAACCCCACCTCACATCCGTCGGCGATCCCGACTTGTTCGTCCATAAAGGACGGCGGAGCATCACCGTACCGCTAGAGTTCCGCGCTGAAGGCCGGACCCTGACCGACGGGGAAGTGAACCGCCTGATGGCGAACATCGAGGCGGCGGTGAAGTCCCGGGGTTGGGAAGTGCGGACGTAGGCACTTCCGAAAACTCCGTCATTCTGATATTTCTAAACCGGCAGTCCCTCGAACCGGCCTGCGTTTCGCGATATACTGACAGTAAGGAACGAATCCGGAACCGTGCCAAAATCGAAAGCCAGTAAGAACCCCAAGGAGTCGGCCGCAAAGCCGGCGAAGAAGGCCGCACCTGCCAAGGGCTATACCGCCCAGTCCATCCAAGTCCTCCAAGGTCTGGAGCCGGTCCGGAAGCGTCCGGGCATGTACATCGGCGGTACGGGCGTCCCGGGACTGCACCACTTGATCTGGGAGGCCGTCGACAACGCGATCGACGAAGCGATGGCGGGCCACTGCACCACGATCGACGTGGTGATGCATGCCGACGATTCGGTCACGGTGGCGGATGACGGCCGCGGCATCCCGGTCGACAAGCATCCGGTCTCCAAGAAATCGGCGCTCGAGACGGTGATGACCACCC
>JALYJZ010000061.1 GCA_030775025.1 bacterium | reverse complement strand
CCGATCGATAGAGCCAGAGGATGGAAAGCAGGCAGAGGGTCCACTGCCAGAGGTCCTTGGCGAGCTCGAAGGCCTTGAAGATAAGCATGCACGCGGCAACGTACACCGCGAGCATGGCAGCCACTCCAACGATCAACTCCATGTGCAGCTCCTTCAGATTGTCCGGACGACCGTCGTCCGGGGTTTGTCCGGCCGGTCGCCTCCATCCTCCACGGTGCCCTGGATCAGCAGCGTGAGAAACAGGACGAAGATGACGGCCAGGATGACGAACCAGATGATCGCGACCAGGCATCCCCTGGCAATGACCGACCCCAGCAGGGCCAAGATGATGAGCAGCAACAGAAGCTCCACGACTCCTCCTCCGGTCGGTTTCCGTTTGTAAAAGATCGACGGCTAATCAGTGTACGTCTAGCGCATTTCCTTGGCCAGCCACCGGCTCTGCCAGGAAACGAGTTTGGCGAGGGCCAGGCCGATCAGGGCGCCGGCGATCACGTCGCTCGGATAGTGGACGCCGGCGATGATCCGGGCGATTACCACAACCGCCGCGACGGTCAGCAGAACAATGCCCCACTTCCGGTGGTTGCCGATAAAGTAAATCGTCCCCGCGAACGCGAAGAGGATCATCGCGTGGCCGCTCGGGAAGGACTGCTCCAGCGGATCCACAAGTTGGATGTAGTCGAGCTGGTGGGTGACGAAGGGCCGGTCCCGATGAAACACCTCGCCGATCAACCAGTGCGTGCCGATCGCGAGCAGCACCGCGCCGAGCGCCGCGACCACCGCATCCTGCCCTTTTTCTTTCTGCCGTTTGGTCCGGCCGCTCAGGAAGATCCAGACGGCGGCCGCGGTGAAGAAGTACGGGAGCAAATCGGCGGCGAAGTTCACGATGTCGTCCCGCAGCGGGTCCGTGCCCCCGATCTCCGTGGCGGCCCGCGTCAGCTGGTAGTCGATGTTGCCGAGGAAGCTCACGCGTCCAGTTTACCGCGTACGCGGAAACTTATCGGCTAACCATTGATAAAGCACCTCGCCTGTTGTACTTTTCACTCGGACTGCTAAGACAGCTTTCTTAGCACTTTCACAAATTGGAGGAGTGGAGATGAGAGCATCTCGCTGGGCGTTAGCCCTGATCGCGCTGCTGTTCCTGACAGTCGTCATGTCGACCAGTGCCGCAAGTCCGGGCTACCCGGCCCTGACGGGCGCTACTGCCGACGTCGCCACCACCACCGTCGCCTGTGGCGTGGTGGTGACCTGTCTCACGGCGGATTCGCCGGTGGCAACACTCGCAACGGAACGAGCCCTGCCGGCTCTATCCGAGGGGGCAAGCTCACTGAGCGCCCTTGCGGTGATGATGGCCTTGGCCTTGGCTGCTCTGGCAGTCAGTCTGGCCCTGAGCCGCACGACGACGGTCAGCATCCTGTTCGACAGCGCCCTGTGGAAAAGACCCGCGTTCGCGAAGATGAGACACACAGCGTTCGCCCAGGTCAGACGTGCACTGTCGGCACTCGCACCGCCCACGAACTCGACCAGCCACCTACGACTCGGGGTGATGCGCGTCTAGCGTAGACGCTCTCACTACCCAACCCAATTACAGGCCCGTACCCCCGTGCTCTGCAAGTCTTGAGCGGCCGCATCGCAAGATGTTCCGGACGGGGTCTCAAAGAGAGGAATCAAAGTTACACACACCCGTGACTTTCTCCTCTCTTTTTCTTTCGGCTTCAATATTGAATAAATACCTTTGTTGTGGTATTTTATCTGCGAACGTACGCTGTTCTCGGCACATTCACAGACTGGAGGGAATACTGATGCAACGCATGCAGTGGTACATGGGAATGCTCGGGGCGTGCTTCGGGACGCTGTTCCTGATCGGCAGCGCGTGGAACATCATCACCGAGCAGTGGATGCTGACCGGCATCTTCCTGGCCCTGACCGCCGCTTTCATCTCGATGGTCCAGGTCAGGCCTTGGTCGCCGGGTTCCACGAAGCTGACGACCGGCCTCATGATCGCTTTTCTGTGCTTGCTCTTCGCGAGCATCATGGGTAGCTATCTGGACGGCGATGTCGTCGCTACCGTCTGCTTCCTGCTCGCCGGCGTGCTGGCGTTCTGGGAGCTCGTCTGTTACGAGGTGAAGCAGCCGGCTATGGCCGGACACGCGACCTGACGCACCAATACCGCCAAGGCCCGCAGCCCCGTACTCATCCGAGTGGCCGCATCTTACGATGCTTCGGACGGGGATTAGAAGAGAGGAATCAAAGTTACACACACCCGTGACTTTCTCCTCTCTTTTTTCTTTGGTGAATCCGCCGTTTCGGCAAACGGGTGATTGAAGAACGGGACTGGTGTAGAATGACTCGTCAGGAACATATGGAAAGATCACTCAACGATGCGATAGAGCGAGTCCAAGAAGGGCTCCTTGGTGGACGGATAGCCCACGCGGGAGGGCGCGTACTAAAATGCGAACACGCGGAACCGGGCGACCCTGAGGCGTTGCTTGCATTGGAAAAGGCTGCGGCATACCTGATCAGCGATGATCACTCCCAACCCCTTCCGGAGCTTGCCCTTACTGCCAAAGATACGCTTGAAACTACCACGCGGCGAGCGCGGGTAATAGGAGTCGATGTTGAACAATACCTTGGGGAGATCGAGCGAAGCCTGAGGGAGTACCGAACCGCGGGAATCCTGGATTGTGCGTGGTTCAGTGAGATACGAAAGTGGTCGTCCGAGATGGTTGACGTACAGTCCGGCCGGCTTGCGGGAACCGACCGGGACATATAGCAAAGGTGCAAGCCATCGCAGATTGTCGCACAATATAAGCATGTCCGTGCAAAAAGCGACAGATACATCTGTGCCAAAGCAGCCCAAGACCGAACTCGCGGAATACATCACGCAGTTCTTGGAATACTGCGAGGTGGAACGGCAGCTCTCGCGGCTCACCCTCCGGAACTACGACCACTACCTCAGCCGGTTCGCGCGCTGGGGAGTCCAGCACGGCGTGACCACGCCGAAAGGCATCACGATCGACGCGATCCGGAGCTTCCGGCTCTGGCTGAACCGCCAGCCGACCCCGAGCGGCGGCGAGCTGACGCGGCTCACGCAGAACTACCACGTGATCGCGATCCGGGCGCTCCTCAAGTACCTGGCGCGGCGCGACGTGAAGACCCTCTCCGCCGATAAGATCGAGCTCGGGAAGACCGAGCGGCGGAGCGTCGAATTCCTGACCGGCGAGGAAGTCGAGCGGCTCCTGGAAGTCGCCGGCACTAAGGACACGTTCACGAGCCTCCGCGACCGCGCGATCCTCGAGCTGCTCTACTCCACGGGCTTGCGCGTCTCCGAGCTGTGCGCGCTGGATACGGACCAAGTGAACGCCGAGCGCGGCGAGTTCATGGTGCGCGGCAAGGGCGACAAGCCGCGAATCGTCTTCCTCTCCGAGCGGTCCACGGGGTATCTGGCCGCCTATCTCGGCAAGCGCCGCGCCGCGATGCGCCCGCTCCTCACCCGCTCGGACGAACCGAAGGGCGGCGAGGCCGACGGCGGCGACCTCCGGCTCACGCCGCGGTCCGTGCAGCGGATCATCAAGAAGTACACGACGGCGGCCGGCCTGGTGAAGGACGTGACGCCGCATACGCTGCGACACTCGTTCGCGACGGGCCTGCTCCGGAACGGCGCCGACATCCGGAGCGTGCAACAGATGCTCGGCCACGCCTCGATCACCACCACGCAGGTCTACACGCACGTCACCAACCCGCAGCTGCGGGAGGTGCATAAGAAGTTTCATGGGAAGCCATGAGGGTCACGATTCTCGGCCACACCGGTAGTGGCAAGACGACATTGGCGAAGGCCATTTCCAAACAGTACGGCATTCCGCACATCCAGATTGATCGGTTCTGGTTTCGGTACGGCGGCGGAAAACTCAAGCCTGGTGATAACTGGACGGAGGTCAGGAAAAAGGTCCACGCCGATGTACGAAAGGCGATACGCCAAAAGGACTGGGTAAGTGACGGTATCTACCCGCGCGTGCAGCCGGAAATCCTCAAGAGAGCGGATGTCGTAATCTACATGGACGTGCCGTTACGAGCCCGATT
>JALYJZ010000060.1 GCA_030775025.1 bacterium | reverse complement strand
TCGCAAGATACCGCTCGGCCGCGGTCACCAGCCGTTTCTGGTCGGCGGGTTTCACTACGTCGCCGAGGACCTTGCGGGTCGTCTCGACGGTCAGGACGGCAAGCTCCTTCCGCAGCTCTTCGCGAAGCGCCTCGCGCTCCCGGGTGATCGATGCCTCGGTACGGTCGCGGAGGGCCGCCGCTTCCCGCCGCGCTTCGTCGAGCATCTTGCGGGACGTATCGCTGGCCGCGTCCTTGGCCTCGAGAATGATCTTCTCCGCTTCGACCCGCGCCGTTTCACGCTCTTCGGCGTACTTGGCTTCGGCCGCTTCCAAGTCCTTGCGAGCCTGCTCGGCCTGTTTCAGGGAATCGGATACCTGCCGTTCGCGATCATGCATCAGCGTGGTCAGCCGCGGCAGGACGAACTTCCAGACGACCAGGAGCAGGATCGCAAAGTTAATGAACTGCACGATCAGCAGTTTTCCTTCGATCCCGAACTGTTCAAGTATTTCCATGATTCTCGATTATGGCGTCCGGCCGTCGCGCCGGAAACGCGCGAGGCCGTTCGGGTGCTCCGCCTCGGCCTCGTCCACCGTATTCAGCGCTCTCTGGCGCGAAGCCGGACGCCGAACGGCTAACGATCAGATGACGAACGTCATCATGATCGCGTAGAACGCGATCGTCTCGGTGAGCGCCGCGCCCAGGAACATGTAGACGATGATCCGTCCGGCGGCTTCGGGGTTGCGGCCGATGGCCTCGACGGCCTTACCCGTCACGTATCCCACGCCGATACCGGGCCCTAGCAGGGCGATCAGTGCGAGTCCTTTGGCGAGCGTTGTTGCGGCTTCTGTATCCATGCCAATCCTCTCTTACTTAGTTAGTGCTTACGTATGCGTGATCAATGGTCATGCGCCAACGACGCGATCTTGATGAACACAATAGTCAGCATAGCAAAGACGAACGCCTGAATCAGGCCGACGAAGATTTCCAGCAGGTAGAACGGACCCGAGAGCGGAATGAACACCGGAAGCAGCGTCCCGAACACCACCAGCAGCACTTCTCCGGCATAGATGTTACCGAAGAGCCTGAACGACAACGCGATGAATTTCGCGACTTCAGAGATCAATTCGGTGAGGCTGAGCAAGAACGTCGGGATGACCATCAGCAGGTTCCTTACCTTGAACGGCCGCTTGAACAGGTGGCCGAGGTTCACGAATTTGCCCAGATACTTGAGGACTCCGACCAACACAAGGCCGGTGGCCTGGACCACCAGGAACGCCACGCCGGCCATAGCGAACGTCAGGTTGAGGTCGGCGGAGCCGGCACGGAGCAGCGGCACGAACTCGCCGTGCGCATCGTGACCGCCGACAGTGCCGAAACCGGGCAGCAGCGCCACCCAGTTCAGGAAGAGCACGAAGAGGAAGATCGTCACGATCAGCGGCGTGAAGCGCCGCGCGAGCCGCTCGTTATCCATCACCGTGTTCACGATCCCGGTCAGTTGTTCGACGAGGATTTCCAGCAGGTTCTGGCTGCCGCGCGGCACCGTCCGGAGCTTCCAGGTGGCGGCCAGCAGGAACAGGACCAGCAACGCCATCGCCAGCCAGGTCCCGAGCACGCTGTTGGTAATCGGGAATCCCCAGAGTTCGAAGAGCGGCTCGGCGTGAAGCGCCGGCGTGTGCAGGTCGACGGCCATCAACGCCTCCGGCTGCCTTTCCGGGGAACACCGGTGGCGCGCGGGATGCGATCGTCCCCGCTAATCGCCTTGCGGCCACGGCGCGAGAATTGACGGCTCGCCGACGAACGTCGCTCGGCCGGGCTGTCTTCCTCGACCGTCAGCTTATAAACCTCCCGGACGACCACGATGGTCGCCGTGATGCTGCCGACGATTACCGCCCCGGCCAGGCCGAACGGCGCCGAATCGAACAGCGTGTCGAGCACGAAGCCGGCCAACGCCGTCAGGGCCAGGAGTGCCGTAACCTGCGCCAGCAACGACACGCCGATCCAGAATCCTCTCGAAGTCGTGATTTTCTTAGGCATACCGTCTTAGCTTACCGTCTTCGCCTCGCGGCCACTACCGTTCGGCCCGTTCGCGCGGAGCCGGAGCGGGAGCGGGTCTGGTCCGGCTGAGCCAGACCAGGAGCGCGGTCAGGAGCAGCGCCAGGAGTCCGGCCATCAGGACCTTGCGGCCGGTGGTCCCTGCCAGCAATGCCGTCACGCCGAACGTCGCGGACACGCCGTAGAGGAACAGCACCGCCCGGCGCACGGTGAACCCTCGCTGCAGCAGCAAGTGATGGAGGTGACGGGTATCGGCCTGCCAGGGGGCCGCGCCGACCGCCATCCGCCGGGCCACGATGGTCAACGCGTCGAGGATCGGGAACCCCAGCACCAGGAACGCGGTCGCGATCTTGCCGCCCGAGATCACGGCCAACGTAGCCAGCACGTAGCCGACGAACGTCGAGCCGATCGTACCCAGGAAAATCTTGGCGGGATGGAAGTTGTAGAGCAAGAATCCGGCGAGACTGCCGGCCAGAAGCAGCGCCAAGAGCGCCACGTGCGGCTGGTCCACCACCGCGGACAGCGAAAGCAGCGCGACCGTCACCGCGGCGATTCCGCCGACCCCGCTGGCCAGTCCGTCGAGCCCGTCCAGCCAGTTGATCGCGTTGATTACCAGCACCACCCAGACGACCGTGATCAGGTCGGCGGGAAGATTCAGCAACCGGCCGCCGGTTTCGAAGGGCAACGCGACCTGGACCTGATCAAGTACGATCTTGCCGCCCAGCGGATTGGTCACTTCCTCGATGGCCATCCCCGCGGCGGCCAGCGATAGACCGGCCAGGGCGTGCGTGCCAAGCTGTACTGCCGGCGGGAGGCCGCGCCAGTCATCGATGAATCCCGCCGCCAACAGGAACAGGGCCGTCAGGGAGAATACCAGGAGCTGCCCCGGCCGGAAGTTCGGCGCCAGCTCGGGAAGGAAAAGGAGGAATCCGACGAAGAACGCTCCCAGTACCGCGGCACCGCCGAGACGAGGCGTGATGCCGCGATGAATGCGGCGCCCGCCCGGACGATCCACGATTCCTAAGCGCCGGGCCAGCTGGCCGACCGCAGGAGTCAGTAGGACCGCCGCGGCGAACGTAAGAAGCGGACCCAGCCAGAGTGCGGTCATGGCCCCAGTGTACCCGATACGGGCCCAAGCAACCGTGCACAAAATATGTCCCTATCCCCGCTAGGGCGCTTGACAGTCAGACGCCGCTTTGAGCGAGGATGGTTTTCCCCAGGAACGCTGCCAACCCCCTCTTTCTTCCCTTCGCCGTTGGGTAGGGTTTTGACTTTGTTGTGAGGTTTTCAATCAGAATGCTTTATTTCCGATACCGCGGGGCCCAGCGTACACTGATAGTGAAAACAAAAACACGGCGGAAAACACCGCCTGTGGTTATTATCGGTTCCGGGAACCGTCCAACAAAAACCCCGAGAGGGAAACAGGGCCTTGGCGCGTGCGCCGGGGCTCTGTTTTAGTATGGATCGCTAGTATCTCGACTCGTCGCCAGGCGTCCCAAGGGGTTAAAAAGTGCTTACATAAGCCAAAAAGGCTTGACAAATAGTCATATTTTTGCTAAGATAAGGCAATTTTTCGGGTTCCTGGTTCCGCGAAAAGAAACATAGTAAACACGTGTTCGAACGATTCCCACTCAGATCGATGCTCATCCGTCTCGTCGCGGTAGCCGTCCTCGCACTGGTTCCGCTCGTGCCCGCCGCGCCTGCCGAAGCGGCGGACGGATACCAATATCCCTGCAGCCCTTACCGGCTATCGGGATATAACTTTGGACAGTACGTGTCCGGCTGGGGGTATCATGCCGGCCAGGATATCGGCTGCTCCTCCGGGACCCCAGTCTACGCGATCGCCGACGGCAAGGTGGTCTACTCCGCGCTGACTCCCGACTCCTGGCGCTGGGGCAACCTGATCATGATCGAGCACACCAATCCGGACGGCTCCAAGGCTACCAGCCTCTACGGACATCTCAGCAATAACCGCCGGGTCGCGGCCGGCCAGCATGTGAGCAAGGGCCAGCATATTGGCGCGATCGGACCAAGCAATACCCGTGAGAACGGGCGCTGGGGAGACCACCTTCATTTCGCCGTCCACCTCGGGGCCTATGG
>JALYJZ010000059.1 GCA_030775025.1 bacterium | reverse complement strand
AGCTTGAAGTGCCGGAAATCCACGCTGGAACGGTCGAGATCAAGTCGGTGGCCCGGGAGGCCGGCGTACGCAGCAAGGTTGGCGTGGCGTCGAACCAAGAGGGCGTCGATCCGGTGGGCACCTGCGTCGGCCAGCGGGGTACCCGCGTCCAGGCGATCATGGCCGAGCTCGGTGACGAGAAGATCGACATCGTCCTCTATGACGAAGATTCCAACACTTACATCGCCAATGCGCTCAGCCCGGCGAAGATCTCCAAGATTGATCTCGACGAAAAGACCAAGACTGCGACGATTAAGGTCGCGGACGACCAGCTCAGCCTGGCGATCGGCCGCGGTGGCCAGAACGTCCGACTGGCGGGCGAATTGACCGGTTGGCAGATCGACATCGACAAGTCGGAAGCCCAACAGCAGGCGGCGGCGAAGAATGGATCCGAAGGCGGTACGGTGGTCGCGAGCATCCCGATCGGCAAGGTCGAGGGCGTGACCGAAGAAGAAGCCAAGGCGTTCGAGGGAGCGAAGCTCGAAACCGCCCAGAAGATCGTGGCCGCGGAACCCGAAGAGTTGGAGCGCGTCGAGAGCGTCGAGCCCAAGCGGCGGCAAGAGGTCCAGCAGGCGGCCGCTCAGGCAGTCAGTGAGTCCGGCGAGGTCGCTACGCCGTTGACAGCTCCTGCGGCCGCGGAACCGGAGGCTGCACCCGCACCCGAAGCCTCCGAACAGCCTGCCGAGCCAGAAACCGGCGAAGCGGCAGTACCTGAAGAGAACACTTCCGGGGAGAAGGAAACTCCTCCCGCCGACGAAGCCGAAACGAAGCCGGATGACGCCGGTGACGCCGAGGCATCATCCGAAGCGACAACCGAGGAGTCGAACGCCGATGACGCGGACGAACCTGCTCCGAGCGACGACGCATAGCCCGTGAAGCTCCCTTGACATGCGCCCGCGCTCCTGTACGGTAGTGTCGCGAAGCGCAAAATACGATTCGCACAAAAATACATAGACATTACGGCCGTTTTTCGACATTCCTTCCATCGAGGGGATTTCGGGCACCACCCATACTGAGCATGAGATGATGTACGAGGTAACAAGCTAACGCACGAGGATCCAGATGCAGAACGAGCATTTCGAGAAATTTACCAAAAACGCCAAGCTTTCGTTGACCGCCGCGCAGAAGGCGGCGCGGGCGATGGGCGAGGCATACATCGGCACCGAGCACATCCTGGTCGGTCTGGTTTCCAATCCGGAAGCGCTGGCGGCCGAGATCCTCGAAGGCCATGCCGTCACGCTCGAAAAAGTCCAGCTGGCGCTCAGCTTTTCCTCGAAGTCGCGCTACGATGCCGGTGGTGCCGGATTGACCGATCCCGCCAAGAAGGTGATCGAGAAAGCGGTCGCGACAGCGGCCCGACACCAACATTATTACGTGGGTACGGAACACCTCTTGCTTGGCATCCTCGGCGACAAGAACACCAAGGCCTACTCGATCCTCGAGGAACTCGGCGCCGATCCGGAGCGGATCAAGTCGCAGGTCCTGAACCTGTTCCGGCATACCGGCGGCAGTACCGCGGCGGCCGGCGAACGTGCCGGCAGCCAACCGGTCATGTCGGCCGGCGGACCGCTCAAGAAAGACGACCTCAAGGGCGACAAGAAGAAGACGCCCGCGCTCGATTACTTCTCGACCGACCTGACCGAACTGGCCGAACAGAACAAGCTCGACCCGGTGATCGGCCGCGACGACGAGGTCCAGCGTGTCGTGCAGATCCTCGGACGGCGGACCAAGAACAATCCGGTGCTGATCGGGGAGCCCGGCATCGGTAAGACCGCCATCGTCGAAGGACTGGCGGAGCGGATCATCGACGAGCGGGTGCCGGAAGCATTGCACGGCAAACGCATCCTGGCGCTCGACCTACCGCTGATGGTGGCGGGCACCAAGTACCGCGGTGAGTTCGAGGAACGCGTGAAGCAGGTGATCGAGGAACTCAAGAAGCAGCAGGACGTGGTGATCTTCATCGACGAGCTGCACACAATCGTGGGAGCCGGCGCGGCCGAAGGTTCGATGGACGCGGCGCAGATCCTGAAACCGGCCCTGGCGCGCGGCGAGATCCAGACGATCGGTGCGACCACGCTCGACGAATATCGAAAGCACATCGAGAAGGACGCGGCGCTGGAGCGACGCTTCCAGCCGGTCCACGTGAAGGAGCCGTCTCCCGAGGAAACGGTGGCGGTCCTGAAGGGACTCCGAAAGAATTACGAAGACCATCATGGGGTGGAGATCACCGACGAAGCGATCGAGACGGCGGTCCGGCTCAGCACGCGATACATCGCCGACCGGTTCCTGCCGGACAAGGCGATCGACCTAGTGGACGAGGCGGCATCGGCCGGCCGGCTCCGCGAGGGCGGCCTGACGCCGGAGCTCAAGAAGCTGCAGGAAGAGCTGACGGCGCTGAACGCCGAGAAAGAACGGGCCATCGACAACCAGGATTACGAGAAAGCCGCCCAGCTTCGCGACAAGGCGAACAAGATCCGCGAACGGCTGCGTGGCAAGGGACCGAAGACCGTGAAGGTGAACGAAGAAGACATCGCCACCGTCGTAGCCCAGTGGACCGGCGTCCCGGTCACGCGCCTCGTGAAGGCGGAGGCGGAGAACCTCACCAACCTCGAGAAGAAGCTTAAGGGACAGATCATCGGCCAGGATGAGGCCGTATCCGCGGTCTCCCGGAGTATCCGGCGCAGCCGCGTCGGTATCGGCAACCCGAAGCGGCCGATGGGATCGTTCATCTTCCTCGGTCCGACCGGTGTCGGTAAGACCGAACTGGTAAAAGTCCTGGCCCGCGAGGTGTTCGGGTCAGAGGACAACCTGATCAAGATCGACATGAGCGAGTTCATGGAACGGCACAACGTATCCCGTTTGGTCGGCGCCCCGGCTGGATACGTCGGGTACGAGGAGGGCGGCCGGCTTACGGAACAAATCCGCCGGAACCCCTACTCCGTCGTGCTGCTCGACGAGATCGAGAAAGCGCACCCCGAGGTGTTCAACCTCCTGCTGCAGATACTGGAGGACGGCCAGCTGACCGATGCCAAGGGTCGCAAAGTCGACTTCCGGAACACGATCATCATCCTTACCAGCAACGTGGGCGCGCAGGAACTTCAGAAAACGGCCCAGCTCGGCTTCCAGGTCCACGACGAGCGCTCCGAGGCCTCGCTGGAACAGCGCTACGAAGACATGAAGCAGCGCGTCCTGGAGCAACTCAAGGACAAGTTCCGTCCGGAATTCCTAAACCGGCTCGATCAGATCGTAGTCTTCAGGCCCCTGATCAGGGAGCTGGTCGGCAAGATCGTCGACCTTCAGCTCGGGGAGCTGGCGGCCCGCCTCAAGGAACATGACCTCAAGCTGGCGGTAGACGCCAAGGCCAAGGCGGGGCTCGTGGAGCGCGGGTTCGATCCGCAGTACGGCGCCCGGCCGGTACGGCGGGCGATCCAGAACGACATCGAGGACAAGCTGGCCGAGCTGATGCTGGAAGGTACCGTCAAGGACGGCGACCGGGTCCGGATCGGCTTCGCGAAGGACGAATTCACGTTCTCCGTGGTCCAGGGTTCCAAGCGGACACCGGCGAAGAAGTAAGCCCGCCGTCGTAGCGCATGAACGGTACGAGCGGGTAGGCCGGCCTGCTAGACTTAATCCGTGGACGAAACGACCATCCAGCTGATCATCTTCCTGGTCTTCTTGACCGGGTTATCCCTGATCCTGACCCGCCGGGTCGTGCGGGCGCACACCAAGTCGCTTCTCACCACGTTCATCGGCGTGCTCGTCGGACTCGTCGTGGGCGCGCTGCTCTCACTGCCCTTGGCGACGCTTCCCACGCCTTACGGCACCGTCCTGCCGGTCGCGGTCACTTTGCTGACGGTGGTGATGTTCGGGACCGTCTTCGCGGTACGGGGGGCGCTGTTCGTCTCGTTCCTCTACCAGGCCATGACCGGCCGCGGCACGCCCGCCGGACGGGAGATTGTGGTGGATACCAGCGCGATCATCGATGCCCGGATCGTCGAGGTAGCAAACGCGGGTTTCCTTACGGGCACCTTGCTCGTGCCCCGCATCGTACTTGAGGAACTGCAGCATATCGCCGATTCATCCGATCCGCTCCGCCGTGCCAAGGGCCGCCG
>JALYJZ010000058.1 GCA_030775025.1 bacterium | reverse complement strand
CTACTTCTTCTTACCGCCGGATACGCGCCGCAGCAGCTGCTTCACCCGCAGCCAGTTGGTCTTCAGGAAGAACCCTACGGCCACCACGCCACCGATGATCGCCTGGATGATGACGCTGCCCGTCCCCGGGTCAATGTACGCATGCGCGGTCGAGGGCACGACCAGGATGCCGAGGGCCAGGAAGCCGGCAAGCGTTCTTGATTGGTTACGATCGACCATAACGAAACTATCCTAGCAGATATCGGTCTGCCGCCTCATTGCATACAATGAGGTCTGCATGAGCCAGAGCGCTACAAAAAAAATAGCACTGAACACGTTGGTGCAATCGGTCGCGAAGACGTTCGTGATCGTTATGGGTCTCGTCTCCGTGGCTATCCTGACCCGCTATCTCGGAGCGGAAGGCTACGGCAAGTTCACGCTGGTGCTCGTCTACCTTTCGATCTTCGGCATCGCCGCGGACATGGGGCTGTTCACGATTTCCATCCGGGAGATGAGCAAGAACCTGCGCCGTACGCAGGAAATCTTTTCCAACACGCTGGCGCTCCGGGGACTGCTCGGCGTCATCGTGCTGGTTATCGCCATCGGGGTCGCGTGGCTGTTGCCGTACGAGCCCGACGTCCGGATCGGCATCATCATCGCCGGCGGCGCGCATCTCTTCGGCCTGCTCAACTCGGCGATGATGGCCGTCTTCCAATCGCGTTTGGTGATGGGCTACGCTGCGATCGCGGACGTGGTGGGGCGGGCGGTGGCGCTGGGTGCCGTGATAACGGTGGCCGCGCTCGGCCTCGGCTTTTACGCGGTAGTCGCCACCGCATCCCTGGGCGCCTTCGTGACGTTCCTGGTGTCCAGTTGGCTCGTCCGCAAGTACGTCCGGGTCAAGCCGATGAAGGATCTGGTCCTCTGGAAGGGGCTGCTCAAGGAAGCGCTGCCCTACGGCCTGACGCTCGTGGTGGTGCAGCTGTACTTCCGGGTCGATATCCTGCTGCTGTCCTTCTTCAAGACCAATGCAGACGTCGGCATCTACGGTGCGGTCTTCAAGGTATTCGAATTGCTCATGGTCTTTTCCGGATTCTTTAACAACTCCACGTTCCCGATCCTCAACCGGCGGCTCAAGGAGAGTTCCGCCAAGGCCCGGGCCTTTACTCAAAAGAGCTTTAATATCCTTTTTGTCGGAGGACTCGGCATTGCGGCCGGCTCACTGACCATCGCCCCCTTCGTCATGCGGATCGTCGGCGGCCAGGAATTCGTAGCCGGGTCGGACGCGTTACGGGTCGTGCTGCTGACCATGCCGTTCACGTTCAGCGTTCTCGCCCTCGGCTCATTGCTGCTCGCCCTCGGCAAGCAAAAGGTGATGTTGCGGATCAGCACGTACAGCCTGGTGTTGAACATCGTGCTCAACCTGTTCCTAATCCCGCCTTACGGGTTCATCGGGGCCGCCGTGGCCACACTCATCTCCGAGGTTTTCCTGATCGCTTTCTATTATCGGTACGCGCGGAAGCTGGCCGGCCTTTCCCTGTCCCCGGTCATTCCGCTGCGGGCGGTAGCGGCGGCCATCGTGATGGTCGCGGTGATGCTGCCGCTCATGCACCTTCCCCTCCTGGCGTTCCTGGCCGGCTCGGCGACGTACCTCGGCGGGCTGGTCCTGTTCCGGGCGGTGGATAAGGATACGCTGAAAGAGCTTATCGGCATGCTGCGGAAGCGGGTGTCTAAAACGTAAGGTATCCTTGAGCAATGGCATATCGAGCAATCACCACCATCTGGCACTACGCCCGTTTCTTGTCCGACCGGAGCAATCCGGACCGGTGGTTGCTCTACCGTGGATACCTCAAAGTCCTGTTTTGGCTCACCGTGTGGCCTCGCCGCAAACGACCCCTCAAGCTGTTCGGATTCCGGGTATATTACCCTTCCCTCTGGCTGCTCAGGCATCTGTACAGCGAGGTGCTGCTGACTAACGATTATCGGCAACGCGCTGCCGGACGTTCGCCCAGGATCGTGGATGCCGGTGCCAACATCGGCCTGGCCGCGCTGTATCTGCTTCGCCAGAACCCTAAGGCCTCAATCGTCTGCATTGAGCCTGACGGTAACACCGCAACGTACCTCGAGGAGAACCTTCGCCGGAACGGGTTCCGCGACGTCACGATCATCCGCAAAGCGCTTTCGGACAAGGTGGGAACCGTCACCCTGTACGGCGATCCGGCCTTTGCCGGCGATACCACGCAGTCGATCAGCCGGACGTTCCGCAAGAAGCTGGGGCCGAAAGGTTCCATACGTTCCCAGCGGATTCCGGCCACCACGCTCGGGCCGATCCTGACCCAGCCGGCGGATATCCTCAAGGTCGACATCGAGGGCAGCGAGGTCCTGGTGCTCAGGGCGGCCCAGGCGAAGCTCAAGAACGTCCGGACGATGCTGTTGGAGTTCCATCATCTTGAAGAAAACAGCCTTGCCGAGTTACTGCAGATCCTTGATCGGGCCGGCTTCACGTACGCACTGGACGCTCGGAAACCGGTCAGTAATGCACTCGGCAGTACGGCAATGATCCGTGCGACCCGCCGATGAGTCATCAATCTTCAATCGCCATCGACACCCGCTGGCTCGCCGGCTTGCACAGCGGCGTGGCCAAGTACCTGGTGGGGTTGATCGGTGCGCTCCCGGAGGCCGATCCCGCCTTGGCATACCATCTGTTCGGTACCGAGCTCCCGCGCCGCGTCAAAGGCGTGGTCCACCACCCGTTCAGCGGTTACTTCCAGTGGGGTATGGAGAACTATTGGCACTTCCTGCGCTGGCCGTCTCCGCGGACCCTCGGTCCCGATCCCGACCTCTGGCACTTCCCGAACTACTCGACCATGCCGACCCGCCGGCCGTATGTCACGACCGTCTACGATCTGGCCTTCGAACGGTATCCGGAATACACGGAAGCCGAGACGCTGAAACGGCTCCGGAAGTATCTGCCAGCCACGATCGCTGGCGCCGAGCGGGTGCTTGCGATCTCCGAAGCGACGAAGCAGGCGGTGATCAAACAGTACGGCACGCCGGAAGACAAGATCGTGGTCACGCATCTCGCCGCGGACAAGCGGTTCTCGAGGCGTCTTTCCGCGGCTGACCGGGGGAAGGTGCTGCGCCGCTACAAACTGCAGGACCCGTACTTCCTGGCGGTCGGCAATCTTGAGCCGCGGAAGAACCTGGCTGCTTTGTTCAAGGCGTATGCTGCGCAAAAGGGCCGCTTGGACCTCCGGCTGGCGATCGTCGGTGGCCAGGGCTGGTACTTCGACGAGACCAAACGGCTGATCGGTGAACTCGGTATCACGGACCGCGTCACATTCCTGGGCTACGTCCCCGACCCGGACCTGCCAGCGCTCTATCAAGGCGCCGAGGCGTTCGTCTTCCCCTCGCACTACGAGGGGTTCGGGATCCCGATCCTGGAGGCGATGGCGTCGGGAACGCCGGTCGTGACCTCGAACACCTCGTCGATGCCAGAAGTATACGGCGATGCCGCGCTGGCGGTTGATCCGGAAAACACCGCGGCGCTCAGCAAGGCCCTGGTCCGGATCACCGACGAACCGACACTCCGGAAGGAGCTGGTCGCGGCCGGACGGAAGCGCGTGAAGCGGTTCTCCTGGCAGCGGACGGCAAAGGAAACGGCGGCCGTCTACCGGGACGTGCTTGGAGACTCCCGGTGAGCCGGTACCTCGTGACCGGTGCCGCCGGATTTGCGGGAAAGCACCTGGTACGGGGGCTACTCAAGGACGGGCACGACGTGATCGGACTGGTGCGCCGCCCGGGTTCGCTTGGGATCGAGGGGGCGACGGAACTCCTCTGCGACCTGACCGACAAAGCGGCGACCCAGCAGGCGACCCTGGATGCGGCCCCGGAAGGCATCTTCCACCTCGCCGCACCGGAGGTGTCCCCCGGCCATTCCTGGGAGGATCCCGGCGCGGCCGTCACCGGCAACGTGGGAACGACACGCTCCATCTTGGAGGCGGCATCCGCACTTGATCCCAAGCCGCGGGTCCTCCTGGTCAGCTCGGGGGGCGTGTACGGAGCCGTCCCGGAAGACCGGCAACCGATCACGGAAACCGAGCATCTTAACCCGAGCGATCCATACGGCGAGAGCAAGGCTCGCTGCGAGGAGCTGGCCCGCTGGTTCGGGATCAAGCGGGGACTGCCCGTGATCATCGCCCGCTCCTTCAACCACACCGGGCCGGGTCAGCGCGGCGGCTTCGTGCTTCCGGACTTCGCCACAC
>JALYJZ010000057.1 GCA_030775025.1 bacterium | reverse complement strand
CCGCCAGACGCGCCGCCAGCGTCTTCCGCTCAGCCGCCGTCCGGTCGGCCTGCTCGCGGCGGAGTTTCGTCGCTTCCTCCCGGGACGCCCGCTGCACCCTGAGCGACGCCAGTTCCTCCTGGAGCTTCGTCCGTTCCGCCAGGGCTTCATCCGGCTCACCGGCCGCGAGGCGCCGGCTGCGCGCCAGGACCTTCCGGAGTTCCGTCAGTTTCGCGGTAAGCGTATTCGCGGCGACGCCGGCCGTCACCGCTTCCTCGATTTCCGCCGTGAGATCATCCGCCTTTCCGAGCAGTTCCGAGAGGTCGCCGGAACCTGCCAGCGTATCCTGGGCCAGCGCCGAGACCTGCCGTTCGATGGAGGAAATCCGCTTATCCAGGTCTTCGGTACCGGCTTTCGCTGTGCCGATCTCCGAGCCAGGAAGCGCCTCCAGCCGTTCGGTGAGGTCGCGCTGCTGGGCGGACAACCGCTCCGTCGTGGCCTTGGCCACCTCGCGGGCGGTGACCGCCCGGTTCATCCGATCGCGAAGCGTGTCACGCTTGGCCGCGACCTCGTTCCGTTCCGCGAACAGTTTGTTCAAGGTAAGCCCCTGCTGCCGCGAACGCAGCTCATCCACTTTCGCGGAGAGCTTCTCCAGTTCTTCGCCAAGCTTGGCGTGCTCCTGCTCGAGTTCTTCCCGCTTGGTGCGGCGTTCCGTGAGATCACGTGACAACTCGCGGTACCGCCGGCCGTACAGGCCGAGCAATGCGTCCTTGAGCTGCTGTTCCACCTCGGCGCGTTTCGCCAGGGCATCCGCCTGCCGAGCCAGCGACTTCAGCCGCGGTCCGAGTTCTTTGAGGATGTCCTGGACCCGGCTGAGGTTACGCTCGGTCTCGGCGAGCTTCCGCTTGGCCTCGTCCCGTTTGAGATAGAATTGCCGCACGCCGGCGGCTTCCTCGAAGAGTCCGCGCCGTTGTTCAGGCGTCTGGGTAAGCACCTTGTCGACCAGTCCCTGCGAGATCACCGTGTAGTTCTCGGCGCCGATGCCCGCCACCGCGAAGGCGTGCAGCAGGTCGGTGAGTCGGACCCTGCCGCCGTTCACCAGGTATTCGGAATCGCCCGAGCGGTAGAGGCGCCGCGTTACCACGACCTCGTCATAGTCGTACGGGAGCCGCTTCGCCGAGTTGTCGAACGTCAGCGACACCTCGGCCATGCTCATCGCCGGCCGCTTGGCGGTGCCGGAGAAGATCATGTCGGTGGAGACCTTGCCGCGGACCGCCTTCTTCGACTGGGCGCCGAGCACCCAGCGGATCGCGTCCGCGATGTTCGACTTGCCGGACCCGTTCGGCCCGACGATCGCCGTGATCCCCGGTTCGAACTGCAAGGCCGTCCGCTTGGCGAACGACTTGAATCCGGTAAGTTCTAACGAGGTCAGGAACATGGTTCAGGAATCCTTGGGACGTTTCTTGATGCCTTTCGCAAGCGCGTCTTCCGCCGCCGCGCGTTCGGCCAATTGCTTCGAGGTCCCCTTCCCCTCGCCGAGCTTATTGTCGCCGACACCGACCGCAACCGTAAAGTGCTTGGCATGGTCGGGGCCGTGCTCGTCGAGCACCCGGTAGCGCGGGGTCTTCCCCAGTTTCTCCTGGGCCAGCTCCTGGAGCAGGCTCTTCGGCTCGCGGTGTGACTCCTCGGCGATGATCGTCTCCAGCGCCGTGATGATCTTCCGATGGATAAAATCCTTGGCGGCGCCGTATCCCTGGTCGAGGTAAATCGCGCCGATCACCGCTTCGCAGGCGTTGGCCAGCAAGGCGGAACGTTGCCGTCCGCCGCTCTTCTCCTCGCCCTTCGACATCAGCAGCGCCTGTCCTAGCCCGAGCTCTTCCGCCACGACGGCCAGCCGTTCACCGCGGACCAGCGCCGAGCGGAGGCTGGTCAGCTCACCTTCCGGATAATCGTAGGTCCGGTAGAGATGGTCCGTGACCACGAGCTCCAGCACCGCGTCGCCGAGAAACTCCAGACGCTCGTTCTGCGGCAGGTCGAAACTGCGGTTCTCGTTGAGGTAACTCCGGTGTACCAAGGCGGTCCGGAGCAGCGAATCGTCCCGGAACGTGACGCCGAGTTTCTTCTGGACCGTGGCGGGCGAATCAGGTGCCATCGGTGAGCTCCTTCGTCCGCTTGGCGGCCAGGACCACCAGGCGGCGCAGATTGGCGTGGGGAATCGCCCGGACGGCTTCGTCCGGATCGAACCAGCGGGCGTCCGCCACGAGCTGGTCGTGCGGATCGAACTTCTCCGGATCAAGCGTGGTGTCGCCGGTCGCGCGCATCAGGTATACGTCCACCCGCTTCCGGACCGTCTGGCCCTTCTCGGGGCCACGCAGACCGCGGAAGTGATAGGTATTCTTTCCCAGCGATTCGACGATCTCGGCGGTGATGCCCGTCTCCTCCTGGACCTCGCGCACCCCTGCGGTCTTGCTGTCCTCGCCGGGATCGATGTGCCCCTTAGGGATCGCCCAGGCGCCGTCGAACGAATGCTTGATGAGGAGCAGCTTCGGAGCCCCCTCGACGACCGCGAAGACGATGCCGCCCGATGAATGGACGAACTTACTTCTCTGCTGCCGGTTCTTGTTCGCCGGTCGGTCGCGTCTTTTTGGATTGCGTTTCTTTTCCATCGCCTCGATCATCCTTTCCGTCACTCCCATCATACTTGTCACTGCCGCGGTAGACAGTCCCCAGCACGCCGTTCACGAATGAACCGGAATTCTCGCCGCCGAACGCCTTGGCGATCTCCACCGCTTCGTTGATCGCCACCTTCGGCGGGACGCCGTCGGAGAAAAGTACCTCATAGATTCCCAGCCGGAGCACCGCCCGGTCGATCGCGGCGATCTGGTCGAGCGGCCATTCCGGCGCATGCTTTACGATCAGCCCGTCGATCTTCTTCCGATGCTTGACCAGTCCCGCGGCGGCCTGCTCGACGTACGCCCGCTCCTCATCGGCCACCTGCTCCCTCCGGAGGTGGCGCGCCGTGATGTCAGGAAGTGTCAGCTCCGGATGGAATTCCTCCTCATACAGCGACTGCATGAGCGTGGTCCGGAGCGTGTGGCGGTTCGACATCAGTCTTTCTTGACGACCTGCCGGCCGCGGTACTGCCCGGTGTCGGGATCCGCGCGATGGCTGAGCCGGAGTCCGGTGGCAGTCTTCACCGCGCCGGGAACCTTCGGTGCCAAGTGCGAACGGCCTTTGCGGGTCCGTGTCTTCGACTTCTTTTGCTTAGGTACGGCCATATGGACAGCTTACAGGGTGGAGCCCGCCAGTGGCTAGGCCACGGATCATGCTACCTTTTGAGCCGCTTGAGATCACCGAAAGGATGCTCGTCATCATCTCCCGGATCCTTGCTGGGACTATGCGTGTGCGACTCGATGTTGAGGTCCTTGCCACAGACCGGACAAAGCCCTTTGCACGCCGGATCGTGCAGCGGTTTCTCTGGCAGGCGGGTCAGGATGACCGTGCGGAACATCGGATCGAGCACCAACCGTTCGTTCTCCGCCGGAAACTGCTCCTCGGCCGGATCTTTCGTGAATTCCTCGGAGAACGATTCGGCGATTCGATGCTCGAACGGCTTGAGACAACGGCTGCACTCGACTCGCATGGCGGCGGTAAGGTCGCCGGCCGCAAGGTACCGGTCGCCGAGACGGGTAACCGTGCCGGACCCATCGAGGTTCCGGAGGGCCGGGAGGTCTTCAAGCTTCGGTTGGGAAGAGGAGAACGTGAACAGTTCGGCGGTACCGGGGTCCGCGCCGCGGAGCGTGCGGATGTCGACGGTGATCATATGACGAAGTTGAGCAGCTTTCCGGGTACGTAGATTACCTGCTTCGGTTCGGCGTTGCCAAGGTACTTCTGCACAATCTCGTTCGACCGGGCCGCCGCGTCGGCCGCCTCCTCGGTCAGCCCTTCCGCGGGGAGCGTGACCGTGGCCCGGACTTTTCCATTCACCTGCACGACGATCGTCGCGGTGTCCTGCTTCAGGGCATCCTGATCGATCGCGGGCCAGTCTTGTTCGAAGATCGAATCCTCGTGCCCCAGTTCCTGCCACAGTTCCTCGGCGATGTGCGGAGCGAACGGCGTCAGCAGGACCAGGTATCGCTCGAAGTATGACCGCGCGGCCGCCGGCATGCCGCCGGCTTCGTCGGCCAGTGATTGGAATCCGTTGAGCGTCTCCATTAGGGTGCTGATCGCCGTGTTGAAGCGGAAGTGCTCGATCGATTCGGTTATCCGCTTGGTGGCCCGGGAGGTGGCG
>JALYJZ010000056.1 GCA_030775025.1 bacterium | reverse complement strand
TCAGGATGCTCGGCCTGATACTGGTCGATCAACGGCTGGAACTTGTCCTTGTCGTCAAAGATCCGCCAGTACCTGAGTGTGACCGGCCCGGTCTCTTCGGGGGCAGCCTGCTGCCGACCTCCCAGGACCACCAGTGCGATGATCAGCAGTACGAGCACTCCGAGGAGTACGCCAACGATGATAGTGATGCGTCGTCTGTCCATGTTTGTTTCTAGCCAAATTCTACCCTAACCACCTCGATTGTGAAGCGCCGGGCCTGCGGAAGGGCAAAAGCGGAGGGGTGAACGTGTATACTCGATTCCATGAGCGAACGGATTCGCAAAGCGGTGATCCCGGCGGCCGGGTTCGGCACCCGGTTCCTTCCGGCTACCAAGGCCACCCCGAAGGAGATGTTCCCGTTGGTGGACAAGCCGCTGGCCCAGTATGTCGTGGAGGAAGCGGCGGCGGCCGGGATCGAGGAAATCATCTTCGTCACCGGGCAAGCGAAACGGGCGATCGAGGATCACTTCGACCGCAACTTCGAGCTGGAATACCTGCTGCACAAGTCCGGGAAGGACGAATCCCTGGCCGCGGTCCGCGATATCTCGAACCTCGTCTCGTTCGCGTACGTCCGCCAGAAGGAGATGAAAGGGCTCGGCCATGCCGTGCTGCAAACCAAAAACTTGCTTAACCATGAGCCTTTTGCGGTCATCCTGCCGGATAACGTATTCTCCGGAGCGGGGCCGGCGCTCGGCGATGTCATCAAAGTGTACGAGCAGGTCGGGACCAGCGTAGTCGGCGTGAAGGAGGTCCCGCGGGAGCAGACCGGACTCTACGGAATCGTGAGCGGCGAGCCGAGCGATGAGACGACCGACGCGGACAGCCTGAAGGTGACCGGCATCGTCGAGAAGCCCGATCCCGCGGATGCACCCACGCGCCAGGCGGCCATCGGTCGCTATGTGCTTACGCCGGGAATCTTCGGGGCACTCGAGAACCTGAAGCCGGATGCCGGCGGCGAGATCCAGCTGGCGGGAGCGATCCACGACCTGGCCAAGATGGAGTCGGTCTACACGGCGACGGTTTCCGGTGAGTACCATGACGCCGGCGACAAGCTGGGGTATCTCCAAGCGGTCGTCGAGTACACGCTGGCACGCGATGACCTCGGTCCGACGTTCCGGGAATACCTCAAGAAGCGCTTGAGCTCAGGAAACGACTGACGTAACGTCCCAGTGACCGACCGTCCGGAACGATACCGGCTTACCTAGGAGCCGACTCGCGATCTCGCTAGGCACGGAAGCATCTCCGCTAGTGAGGTAGGAGGTTTCCCCTTTTCCGGAAGGCTTTAGGGTGTCATTGCGGGTAAGGATATGTCTCACTTGGCGGGCGACGGCCTCGCCGGGCTCAAGCAATGCGGCTTTTCCGGCGACTGCCGTGCGTAACAGCTCGGTCAGGAACGGATAATGGGTGCATCCGAGAACCAATTGGTCCGCGCCGGCGTCCAGGGCCTGGCGGACCGGTCGATCGACGGTTTCGGGAACGTGTTCTCCGGATTCGACCATCGTGACCCACGACGGGCAAGGAATATCGATGACGTTCACCGCTGCGGCATGCATGTCTTTCAACGCGGCGTACGCGGGGCTCCCAAGCGTCGCCTTGGTAGCAAAAACGGCTACCGTACCGGTTTTCGTCCGTTCGGCGGCATCCTTGATCATCGGTACGACGGCCACGAACGGCGTATCCGCGAACCGTGTCCGGAAGAGGTCGATCGTGGTCAGGGAAGCGCTATTGCACGCTACGACGATAATCTTTGCGCCTTCGGCGATAAGCGTCGGAATCGCGATTTTCGTGAGCTTAAGGATTTCCTCAGGCGTCTTTTCTCCGTAGGGAACGTTCGCCTGGTCAGCTAGGTACAGGATATCTTCAGCCGGCAGGAGCTGCCTGATCTGGCGAGCGATGGTGAGTCCGCCAAGCCCTGAGTCGAACACGCCGATCGGTGCCTGGGCATGGGATTCCATGCCTCCATCTTACTTGATGGTTATTCAGAGGCCGGTGGTCGCTTTGTCTCACGTGAAACAGGCGTGCGTGGCGCTGCCTGGCTCCGTTGCGAAGTAAAGCGCTCAAGCGTCTTCTTAATCCGTTCCTCGAACCCGCGCGTGCCGGGCTCATAAAAGCGCTTACCTACGAGTTTTTCGGGTAAATGAGAGTGGGAAACGGCTGCATCTTGCTGGGAATGGGCATACTCGTATCCCTTGCCGTAGCTTTCCTGCTTCATTAGCTTGGTTACCGGGTTTCTCAGGTGGAGGGGGACAGGTAGCGTCCCGGAATTCCGTACCTCCGCCCGCGCGTTCTCGATAGCGCGGTAGGCGGCGTTGCTCTTGGGTGCCGAAGCGAGGTACGTCGCTGCCTGGCTGAGGTTGATCCGCGCCTCCGGCATGCCGATCATGCGTGCGGCCTCGAATGCCGCAATCGCGAGCGGTAATGCGTCCGGATCGGCGTTGCCGACGTCTTCCGATGCGAAAACCACCATTCGACGCGCGATGAAGATCGGGTCTTCGCCTGCTTCAAGCATGCGCGCCAGGTAGTACACGGCGGCATCGGGGTCGGAGCCTCGCATACTCTTGATGAACGCCGAGATGACGTTGTAGTGCTCCTCTTCTTTCTTGTCGTAATGAAGGGCTTTCTTCGTAAGCACCTGTTCGAGTAGTTCCCGGCTGACCGTCTTTTCGGGCAGGGCCCAGGTAGCCTCAAGCGTGTTCAGCAGCATACGTGCGTCTCCGTCGGCGATGTCGAGCAGGAACCGCGTGGCATCCGGGGCCAGCTTCTTCTTACCACCACCCTTTTCTAATTCAGAAATCGCTCGGTTGAGAATCTTTTCAAGTTCTTCGGGGGAAAGGGCCTCCAATCGGTACACCTGGGCGCGGGACAGGAGCGGCCCGACCACCTCGAAACTCGGATTCTCGGTGGTCGCGCCGATCAAGGTGATCGTGCCGGACTCCACATGGGGTAACAGCGCGTCCTGCTGCGCCTTGTTCCAGCGGTGAATCTCGTCGATGAAGAGGACCGTCTTACGCCTGAGCCGGGTGTTTTGTTCAGCGAACGTTATCGCCTTCCGCAGGTCGGCGATGCCGCTGGTCACGGCCGAGAAGGGCATGAATTCCGCGTCCGCCATGCCGGCGATCAGCTTCGCCAGCGTGGTCTTGCCCACGCCCGGCGGCCCCCAGAGGATGATCGAGGGGAGATGGTCCGCCGCCAAGAGTTTGGTCAGTGCCCCGCCGGCCCCGACCAAATGCGGTTGCCCCACGAACGACGCGAAGTCGGTGGGCCTGAGCCGGTCAGCGAGGGGTTGGGTACGCATGATACGTGCAGTGTACGCTTCCTGCGCCCCCTCCACCGGCCGTGAGATTACTCGACCGTTTTTACCTTAATCGTGCGCTTTTTAGCCTTGCGCGACTTGGGGACTTCGACCGCGAGGATGCCGTGCTTGAACGTGGCCTGGGCCTTGTCGACCTCGCAGGGTACCGGCAGCGTCACGGTCCGTGAAAACCGGCCCCAGTAAATCTCCTGCACGTGGGTATTCTGACTCCGTGCTTCGTGTGCGGTCTTCCGCTCGCCGGAAATCGTGATCGAATCGTCGTCGGCCGCGATCGTGACGTTTTCAGGGTCGACGCCCGCGATCGGTGACACGATGATGATCGCATCGTCCGTCTCGTGCACGTCGACGGCGATCTCGCCGCCTGCGGAGGTGTCGTCGTCCTCGTCCGGTGCTTCCGCCGAAGGCGTGGGCGCGTCGGTACGGTCGGTCAGGGTGCCGAAGAAGGGTGAAACGGTCTGGTCGTCCGGTGCAGTCATGTCTACCCATTCACGCTACTTGGCAGGCAAGAGGGGGTCAAGCGAGCGTGGAGGGCGGTTGTTCAATTGACGCCCACGCCCACTGCCGTTACGATAATTACCGCAGTTTGGCACTCAATATATTAGAGTGCTAAAGAATTACGAATCGTATTAAATAATCAATAACCCCAGGAGGTTCCCCATGGACATCTCACCACTAGGTGACCGCGTAGTCATCGAGGCGATCGAGGAAGACACGACCAGTGCCGCCGGCATCGTGATTCCCGAGACCGCCGACAAGGATAAGCCACAGAAGGGCAAGGTGCTCGCCGTCGGACCCGGCAAGGTCGGCGACGACAACGAACGCATCACGCCCGAAGTGAAGGTCGGCGACGTCGTCCTGTTCACGCAGTACGGACCGTCGGAGTTCAAGGTCGAGGGCAAGGAAGTCCTGATCGCCTCCGAGTCCGACATCCTGGCGGTACTAAAGAAGTAATCAGAAGAGGAGGAATCACATGGCAAAGAAAATCATTTCCGGCAAGGAGGCCCGTGCCAAGCTCAAGGACGGCATCGACATCCTGGCCGACACCGTAAAGGTCACGCTGGGGCCGAAGGGCCGCAACGTC
>JALYJZ010000055.1 GCA_030775025.1 bacterium | reverse complement strand
AAACAACTAGACGTCAGGGGGATTCCGGCATGCATATACCAGAGATACCCATCTCTCCCCATGCATGCCGCCCCCGACCCTCTCGCATAGCGACTGACGAGACCTGGGAAGTTCAGGTCGAAAGGGTTTTACGGGATCGGGAAACGAATTGCCGTTTGCCGTACGTTTCGACTGCGACGATCACCGTTTCCGGAACGCTGAGCCGGGTCGTGTCCACGATGATTCCCGTTGCCGAGGCGACGTGGGCGCCAACGGCGGACTCTTTTCCTTCCCGTTCGCGCATCGCCCGTTCGACCTCCTCGCGGGAGACGCCTGGATCCTTCGCGCGCAACTGGCGGAATCGCCGCTCCAGACGCGTATCGAAGTCTCCGATCAGGAACAGCTGGAGTTCCGCTCCCGGCCAGACCTCGCGCGCCAGGAAGCGGCCGTTCAAGACGACGTTGCCCTCCCGGACGATCCCTTGCGCCGTTTCCGCCACCTTGCCCGGCACGACGGGATAGCGCAGAAGGTACGAACTCATCTCATAGGTATCGGCATCTCGCAGCCGGGGCGTGACGTCTACACCGTTCACGACCACTCCAGGGGCGCCATTCTCTTCTGTCAGCTCCACTTTGGCTTCACGGTAGAATCGGCCGACCGCCTCCTCGTCCTCCCGCGGAATTCCTTCGGTGGTGAAAGCTACCGCAAGGCCGCGGCCGATCGCGCTTATTTCCAAGTAGCGGTACCCGTACTCTCGGCAAAGGATCTCGCATACCATATCCTTCCCCGTGGCCAACTCGCCCTCGACGGTAATCACGTCGGGCCGCCGGAACCAGTCCGGATACTCGGGGGAGCCTTCGCGGATTTCCGATTTCGGCTGCTCAGTGTTCATAGCCGCAGAGCATATCATCGGACGGGCCGGAGGGGAACGGGAAAACGTGGTGGAGCCAGGCGGATTCGAACCGCCGACCTCCTGCATGCCATGCAGGCGCTCTGGCCAGCTGAGCTATGGCCCCATACTCCCTAGTATAGCGAAAACAAGTCGGCATCCGCCGTCGGGAAAGGTCGGTTTTTCAGGGTAAGAAAAAGGGGGCGGTCGGACATCTGTCGATGAGGATGACAAATGTGATCGACCGCCCCCGGTCTCAGAGAGTTCCGCGGACGCCGAAGCGTTAGCGAGCGTGCGCCGGGCGGGCGTGGGCACGTGGAACGGATCCTGACTCTCTAAGTGGTAAAGGCGTGCCCGGTCGTCGTGCGGTGTCGCCGAGGAGATCCCTCCTTATCCCGCAAGGGACGTGCACGACGACCGGGGCTTTTTGCTGCGGAGGACCCCTCCTGTCCTCGCCCTGGAGCCCTCCTTCTCCAAGCTTTGTTAAGAACTGACCCGACCGCTGCGGGAGGCGCCGATGCGGACCCCAGGAAGGAGTCGACAGGCTAAACGGCCGGGCCCTTGAGGAGATTCCTCAAGTCTTGAAGTTTCGTGAGTCCGCTCGTTGGCCTTTCGACACGTCATGCGCCAAGCGACCGTGAGCGAAGTTAAGGTGTTAGCCCAAAAGGCATAAATCTACGTTAACAAGAATGGATTATTCATGCAACTATTACCTCTCGCGCTTGCATCCGCCATCAAACACCGCGAAGCTGAGGACATGGCGAAGGCGAATATCCTCTACGCGCACCTTGCCGACCAGGCGTTTCCGTCCGAGGGCGGCAAGCTGAACCTGATCGGCGTCTTCGGCGGTCTCAATGCTCCCGGCCGGATCGGGCTCGGGCAATTCCCGGCGATCTACCCGCGGTTGGCGATGGCGGTCGGCCTGGCGACGACCGCGGATGAGCTGCCGGTCAGCGTCACGTTCCGCGACGAAGACGGCAAGGACGTGGTGCCGTCCTTCTCGGGGACGTTCGAGATCAAACGCCCGGAAGGCGCACCAAAGAAGAAAGAGGCGGCCAACCTCAACTTCAACCTGAACTTCGACGCGTTCCGGATCGAGAAGCCGGGCAAGCTTTTCGTCACCATCGAATCCGGGGAAGACGAACTGGCCGAGATGGAAATTACCGCCGTACAGGCGCAGCAGCAGGGCCAGCAGCAGAAGTAGCGCCGCCGACGCGGTCGAAGTACTCCAGCTTGATCCGGTCGCCTTCCCACACCAGCTTCGAGCGGTAGTAGCCGTCGTGGCCCGCTTGGTGGAGTTGCGTGATGATCTGGAAGTCGGACGGAACGATCTCCGGCTCCAGCCGGTCAATTTCCTCGGGCGTGAACCACTGGATCGTGCCTTCCGGCAGTTCCCGCGGCTCCGTGGAAACCGGGCCCGTCGCCCGCATCCGGCTGACGAAGAGCACCGGCCGGGTGACTGAGCCATCGGCGTGGACCGCCAGCTCGTCCACCGCGCCGAGGTATTCGTCGACGCACGCATCCAACCCCAGCTCTTCTTTGATCTCCCGGGACGCGCCGGCATCGAGGTGCTCGTCCGGCTCGAGCTTGCCGCCCGGGAGTCCCCAGAAGCCGGTCAGGTAGTTCCGCTTGAACTTGATCAGGGGGATCCGCCCTTCGTGCTCCAGGATGCAGACGGCGACGAGCAGGACTTTCATCCCTGCCGGCCCCCGAACCGCTTGGCGTACAGGCGCCGGTTGGCTTCGATCACGGCGCGGGTGGCGGAGTAGGTGGCGGCGTGCAGCTGGTGGAGGGAGTCGGAGCGGATGTCCCCGACGGCGTAGACGTTCCGCACGTTGGTTTCCATCGTTCCGGCGTCGACCTTCACCAGGCCACGGCGGTCGAGCTTGACCCCCAGCTTCTTGGCGACGTCGTTGTACGGCTTGATGCCGAGCCGATGGAAGATCGCGTCGATGGCGAGAGTCTTTTCCCGTCCGCCCGCGAGCGCCAACGTGACTGAGCGCACGTGGCCCTTCGGCCGGCCGACGACCCGCTTGAACGTGCCTTCGTACGCCGGAATGCCGGCATGTTTCAGCTCGTTCAGTGACTGCCGGGAAATCTTCGAGAAGTCTTCGGCGGTGAACACCAGCCGTTTCGTGAACTGTCGCAGTCGGAGCGTCATGTCCACGCCGTCATCGTCCTTGCCTGCGCAGAGCACCCGCTTGCCGTTTACGAAGTGACCGTCGCAGAGGATGCACCAGTACATCGACCGTCCTTCGTATTCGAGGTTATTCTCAAAATCGGGCATCACGTCTTCGACGCCGCTGGCGATCACCACCGCTTCGGCCGTCACCGTGCGTCGCTTGGTGCGGATCGACAGGGTCCCGTCCTTGCGCGGCGTGACCCGCTCGGCCGGCTCCTGCAGATGGAAGCGTACGCCGAGCCGTTCGGCCTGTTCCCGGCCCAGCTCCCGGAACTTCATCGCCTTGGTGCCCTTCGGGAAGCCGAGGTAATTATCAAACCGCTGGAACCAGGTGGAACGCCCGAATCCCATGTCGAAGACGAGGGTCCTCAGGTTGTACCGCGCGGCGTAGACGGCGGCGGCCAAGCCGGCCGGTCCCGCCCCGAGGATCACGATATCGTAATGGTTCCGCTTGGTCGGAGGCACGGCCTCAGCCTACCGCATCGGCGCCGGACCGTGCCACGCGATGTGTCGCTTGGCGCCCCGGCCTAGTACGCTAATAGGGATGAAACGTTACGATCCGCGATCCATCGAGCCGAAGTGGCAAAAACGCTGGGAGGAGTCAGGGATCTTCACGGCACCGGACAAGCCCGGCAAGAAGTCGTACGTACTCGATATGTTCCCGTACCCGTCCGGTGACGGCCTGCATATGGGGCACCCGCGCGGCTACATTGCGACGGACGCGTACTCACACTTCAAGCGGCTGACGGGTCACGACGTGCTGCATCCGATGGGCTGGGACGCGTTCGGGCTCCCAGCGGAAAACGCGGCGATCAAGAAGGGCTTCCATCCCGCGGAGAACACGGCAGGGAATATCGAGAACTTCCGCCGGCAACTGAAGAGCCTCGGATTTTCCTACGATTGGTCACGTGAGGTAAATACCTCGGATCCCGACTACTATCGCTGGACGCAGTGGATCTTCCTGGAGCTGTTCAAGGCCGGGCTGGCATATCGTGACACGGGGTGGCAATGGTGGTGCCCGAAGGACAAGACCGTGCTGGCCAACGAACAAGTGGTCGAAGGAAAGTGCGAACGCTGCGGCGCGGAGGTGACGAAGAAGGAACTGACCCAGTGGTTCTTCAAGATCACGGCGTACGCCGACGAGCTAGTGGAGGCGCTGGAAGACCTCGACTGGCCGGAGCCGATCAAGACGATGCAGCGGAACTGGATCGGCCGGAGCGAAGGCGCGGAGGTAACGTTCGGCAGTGGCGCGGGCGGCATCACCGTTTACACCACCCGTCCGGACACGCTGTTCGGCGCCACGTACCTGGTCCTGGCGCCGGAGCATGAGCTGGTCGGCAAACTCACGACCAAGGAACAGGCCACGGCGGTTGCGAAGTACGTCGAGCAGGCGAAACGGGAGAGCGAGATCGCGCGGACGGCGACCGACCGCAAGAAGACGGGTGCCTTCACCGGTAGCTATGCGACTAACCCAGTCAATAACGAGCAGGTGCCGATCTGGATCGCCGATTACGTCCTGGCCTCGTACGGGAC
>JALYJZ010000054.1 GCA_030775025.1 bacterium | reverse complement strand
GGCCAAGGTCCAGGGCGGTGCCGTGCCGGGTTGGGCGTTCAAGCGGTAATCCGTAGCCGGGGCAAGACCGGCGACCAGGTCCCAGTCGTGGTCCCGGACGCTCCGGACCGCCTCGACGCCTTCCTGCAGGTAATTCACCGCCTGGACGGTGTCGCGTCCTTCCTCCGACGTCGATTTGGCCAGCAGGGTGATCTGCACGAGCGCTACCACGCCGATCACGAACACCGTCGTCGCGACAATGGCCTCTATCAGGGTGAATCCCTGCTGTCCCCGGCCGACGCTATTCCGCATTGATTACTCCCGAGGACTCGATCCGGACGGTGCGGCTGCGCTCCGGGTCGACGCTACTGAACGTTAGGGTGCCCGACGTGCCGTTCGCAGGCTTTCCGGTGACCCGTTCGAACGCTACATGGTCGGCCGCCGGTGCCAGGTCCGTTGCGAGGGTGGCCACGGACAGTCCGACGGTCCGGATATGCCCGGCGAATCCTGCCGCGCACGGGTCGGCGGTATCATTCGTGTCCTGCCCGTACGATGTCCAGCCGTTCGCGGCGAAGCACATGCCGTATTCCTGGTTATCCTTGGCGGCACGGGCGTTCGCCTGCATCCGCTTGAGTTCGGCGACGGTCTCTTCGACCTCGCCATTGAACCGTGGGCCGCGGTCCTGTCCGACCAGCATGAACGTTGCGGTGGCGGCGATGCCGACAATGGCCAGGACCACGATCGACTCCACCAGCGTGAATCCGCGCTGGGATGGGGGCAGGCAGTATCGCCTCAAAAAATGCATGTTCGTTTTTACGGTCGTTTCACGCGTCAGTATAGCCGAATGGACAAGATTCATGAACACGGGCGGCTATACTGGGAAGTATGCAATCGCATATCCGGAATTTCTGCATCATCGCCCACATCGATCACGGCAAATCCACGCTGGCGGACCGGCTGCTCGAGCACACCGGTACGGTCGAGCGACGGGACATGCGCGAGCAGCTCCTCGATTCGATGGACCTGGAGCGCGAGCGCGGCATCACGATCAAGCTCCAGCCGGTGACGATGCGGTGGAAACCGCCTGGCGCGCCGGATGCGGACATCTTTGAGCTGAACCTGATCGACACGCCCGGGCATGTGGACTTCTCCTACGAGGTTTCGCGGACGCTCTCGGCGTGCGAAGGAGCGCTGCTCCTGGTAGATGCTACCCAGGGCATCCAGGCCCAGACGATCGCCCATGCCCTGCAAGCCAAAGAGCAGGGACTCCGCGTGATTCCCGTCATCAACAAGATCGACCTGCCGGCGGCCGAGCCGGAAGATACCGCGAAAGCCGTGGCGGAAACGCTGAAACTCCCGGAGGATGACGTAGTGTTCGTTTCGGCCAAGACCGGCGACGGCGTAGCGGAGTTGCTCGAAGCGATCCGCGACCGCGTACCGTCTCCGGCCGGCGATCCATTAGCGCCGTTACGCGCCCTGGTGTTCGACTCGTACTTCGATTCCTACCAAGGCGTGATCGCGTACGTCCGGGTGGTCGACGGCGCGCTGCCCGCGCGTCTGCCGGTGCACCTAATGGCTGCTGGCCGCGGCGGGGAGGCGCAGGAGGTCGGCGTACTGACCCCGGAACGGAAAAAGCTACCGGAGCTGGCCACCGGCAGCATCGGGTTCATGGTGACCGGACTCAAGGACCTTTCGCAGGTCCGGGTGGGCGATACCGTCACCGCCGCCGGCACACCGGCCGAGCAACCGCTACCGGGCTACCGGGTGGTCGCTCCGATGGTGTTCGCGGGGCTGTTCGTGCAAAGCGGCAGCGAGTTCGCCAAGCTCCGGGATGCGCTGGACCGGTTGTCGCTCCATGACGCGTCGTTCAGCTTCGAGCCGGTGCAATCGCAGGCGCTCGGGCAGGGATTCCGCTGCGGGTTCCTGGGATTGCTGCACCTCGACATCATCCGGGAACGGCTGACCCGCGAGTTCGGGCTCGAGCTGGTGGTGACCGCGCCGACGGTCCCATACGAGGTACGACTCACCGACGGTCGGGAGGAGACCGTCACCGATCCGGCCGAACTGCCCGATCCTACCAAGATCGCCGAGACCCGGGAGCCGTGGGCGAAACTGGAAGTCGTCTGCCGGGGGCAGGACCTCGGGGCCGTCCAGCAGCTGATCGCCGATCGGCGCGGAGAGTTCGTCGGTACGTCGTTCGCGAGCAGTGACCGCGTGCTGGTGGAAGCGGAGCTTCCGCTCGCGAACCTGGTCGCCGATTTTTACGATCAGCTCAAGGGTGTGACCGCCGGATACGGTTCGCTAGCGTTCGAGCGCACCGGCTTTCGCGCGGCGCCACTGGTGCGGATCGACTTCCTGGTCGCCGGCGACGCGGTATCCGGCCTGTCGGTGATCGTGCATCGGGATGAAGCGGAGCGCCGGGCACGGGGCATGCTCAAGAAACTGCAGGAGGTGATTCCGCCGGCGCTGTTCGAGATCGCGCTGCAAGCGGCGATCGGCGGCAAGGTGATCGCCCGCGAGAACATCAAGCCGCGGAAGAAGGACGTGACGGCCGGTCTCTACGGCGGCGACGTCACCCGGAAGCGCAAGCTCCGGGAAAAACAGAAGAAGGGGAAAGCGCGGATGAAAGCGGAGGGAAACGTACGGATTCCCGCGGAGGCGTTCGTCGCGGTACTCAAACAAGACTAGCCCCGTGCGGGGCTAGTCGGGAATACGACGGAATGTCCTCAGAACTGGACGGCGGGACTGGCCGTGGGTTCGACGGTCGCCGTAGCCGTCGCTTCCGGCGAAGCCTCGACCTCGACCGCGTTCTCGACCTCGATCTCATCGACTTCGTCGACGACGAACCAGGCGTACGCGACGGCACCGGTCACGAGCGCGCCGACGACGACGCCTCCGATGAACATGGTGAACGGGTGGGTGTGGTTGCTACCCCATTGGAATACGGTGCGGTGCGGCATGATTGATCCTCCTTTTGCCTTGAAGCGTTACTATGGCCTTCATTGTGCGTGAACGCTCGGTTGGACGTCAACCGTGGTCATGACCGACCGAGCAGGCCGAAGCCGTGGATGCTTGACTAACGCAGCAGTTTTTGTGACTATTAGCACTCACTAGACATGAGTGCTAAACTTGATAACGATATGTTGAATCCACGTGAAACCCAGATCCTTCGTGCGATTGTGAACGAATATCTGCATTCGGCGCAGCCGATCGGTTCACGCGTATTGCGGGTGCGCTATGGATTCGGCATCTCCCCGGCTACCATCCGCAACGTGATGGCCACGCTTACCGAAGCGGGCTTTCTCGAGCAGCCGCACGTATCAGCCGGCCGGGTGCCGACCGACCGCGCGTTCCGGCTGGTGATGGAAAGCGCTTCCACCGCGGAGCCTTCGCTTGCCGAGCAGCAGAAGTTGTCCATACGTTTAGAGAAGGCCGGAACGCCGGCACGGGCGACCCGCAAGCTTGCCGAGCAGCTGTCCGAGACCGCGGGTGCAGCGGGAATCCATCTCGATGAGGACGGCGTGCAGCTCTTCAATCTCGCCAACGTCTTCGGCCAACCCGAGTTCGAGGATCCCCGCGTGGCATCGTATCTCGCGGAATTGCTGGACCGGGTGAAGGAGTGGCTTCCGAAACTGGCTTCCCGGGTGAACCAGGTGGGTGTCCGGATCGGCGCCGAGCACGAGGATTTCCGTGCCCGTGCCGTAGCGATGATAGGCCTCAAAGTGAAGCCGGCGGATACGTACGAAGCCCGGATCGGTGTGATCGGCTCGACCCGGATGCCGTACCAGCGACTGAGCCGGCTTTTCGACTACGGCAGGAAGGAGCTGGTGCGCGTCTATGGATAAGCCGAAACAGGGCGCTCCGGAGGACCGGCGGCAAGGCACCGGCCAGGACGGGAGCAAAGGCCCGAAGGTTACGGTTCGGAAAAAGGAACGGCTGGAGCGGAAGCCTCCGAAAGGCTCGGAGGATTCAGGGGCGCGACCGGCCGACGAGGCCGATGCGCCAGCGGCGGATTCCCACGGCGACCGTCCGGGCGAGGCGGATGCCCTCCGGGTCCAGATGGCCCGGCTTCAGGCAGACTTCAGCAATTTCCGGCGGCGGACGGAAGAAGAGCGATTGGAAGTGGCTGCGCTGGCCCGTACCGACCTGACACTGAAGCTCCTGCCGGTGATCGACAACTTCGACCGTGCCGCGAAGCATGTGCCGGAAGCGGTCGAGAAGGACCCCTGGTACATGGGCATCGAAGGCATCCGGAAGCAATTCGCCGACATGCTCGCGGAATTCGGAATCGAACGGATCGAGGCGGTCGGCCAGCCGTTCGACCCCGAGCTGCACGAGGCGCTGTCGCACGAACCGAGCGGCGAATTCGATAAGGACACGGTCTCGAAGGAACTCGAAGCAGGGTACCGGATGGGCGACACGGTCGTCCGTCCGGCGAAAGTACAAGTATCAAGTGGAAAGGAGAAATCCCATGGCTAAGATTATCGGTATCGACCTCGGTACCACCAACTCGGCCGCGGCCGTTCTAGAGGGCGGCGAGGCCAAGATCATCACGAACAAGGAGGGCGGTCGGCTGACCCCGTCGGTCGTGGCGCTCGGCAAGAACAAGGAGCGCCTGGTCGGCCAGGTGGCGCGGCGGCAACAGGTCACCAATCCCGAGCACACCATCTTCTCGGTTAAGCGGTTGATGGGGCGCAAATTCAAGGACCCGATCGTCCAGAAGGAGGCCAAGCTGCTTCCCTACGGCCTCGAAGAAGGACCGCACGGCGAGGTGAAGGTGCGGATGGGCGAGAAGTCCTACAC
>JALYJZ010000053.1 GCA_030775025.1 bacterium | reverse complement strand
ACGGCCAGGAGCGTGAACGTCGCGGCGTGGCTCGCGATGTACCCGAGTGACATCGTGCCGACCGCCGTGGCGATCAGCACACCGAGCGCCACGGCGCTGATGAGGTCCACGAGCGGCCGTGAGACGGTCAGCCCGCTCCACTTCCAGAGCGTGTGCGCGATCATGCCGCCGAACATACAGAGCGGGAAGAGCGGGACGTACCGGAAGACGCTCAAGCCGACTTCCTTGGCCAGCGGCGTTTCCTCGATCGCGATCAGGCCCTGGTGCAGGATCCAGCCGATGCCCACCGCCATCGCCACGAGCAGCAGGTGGCTGAGCAGCCGCCGCGGCGTCACGTGATCACGGACCCGGACGCCTTCCTTGCGCAAGTCCGTGAGGATCCGCCGATGGTAGGCGAGGTTGCGCGCGGTCGGATGATGGGTCGTCTGGATGTGGTGCTTGCGGCGCCCCCAGTTGACGACCAGGACCCCGCTGACCAGGGCGACGAGCAAGCTGGTCGTCGCGAGCCCGACCGCCAGGTCACGGCCTTCGGAGAACCCCAGCTGGTCGAATACCGGCGCCAGGCCGGCCGCGGTACCGTGGCCGCCCTCGAAACTGATTTCGATCAAGGCGGCGGTGAGCGGTGACATCCCGAGCAACGGGACCAGCACGAAGAGTGCCAGCAGCCCGCCGATGACGTACTGCCCCCAGGCGATCGTCTGTCCGAAGGCGACCTGCGGGCCGGCCAGCGACCACATCCGCTTGAGGGGGAGGATCGGGCGGGCCAGGAACAGACAGGCGAATACCACGTTGATCAGCAGGCCGGGAAGCGTGCGCCAGTCGTCATAGTAGAGATCCGGCAATTGCACGTCCGGGAAATGGGCACCGGCTACCTGCGGGCTGAAAGCCAACAGTAGCGCGCCGGCCGCCAGGGAGCCCGGCAGGAACAGCGAGCGGACCAGCGGAAGCCGAACCGCTGCGAATCCGGCGACAAGGAAGGCCCCGAGGAGCAGGAGTGAGTACCCGTAGTAGCCGGCCGTCTGGATCAAGCTGTCTAGCATGTGGGTGTTCGGTTTCCGTTAAATTAAGAAAAAGTACCACATTTAAGGTACTTTTTCAAGGGTTAGGGCCTCTCGGAACGACTAGCGACGACCGCGGAGCAGTGCCATCAATCCCGCGATCAGCAGCAAGATAAAGGGAATGATGTAAAAGAAACTGATCGAAACCAGCCCGCCGATCGCAGAGACGAGCAGCAGCCATCCCGCGACCTTCGCCCTCGACTTCACGAAGAACGCGGATACGATTGCCAGTGCGGAGAATCCCATCGCCGCCCAACCACCGACGGTCGCGGTACTGGTCGCGGTTTCCGCGTTGAGCGATTCATCCACCGCGCCGACGGTAATCGCGAAAAGCGCCCCGCCGAGTCCGAAGACCCCGCCGATGATCGCGAGTGCTATCTCGCCGCCGCGTCCGATCCTAGCCGTCTGTGCCTGTGCTTCTGCCATGCTTCCTCCTGTCCGGCTCTCAAAGGCCGAGCTTAATCTTCTTTACTTCGTTACCGAACGCCTCAAGGTTGCCGACGCGGGCCAAAAGACCGGTCGCATCCGCTGGAACCTCATAAATCTGGATGAATTCACGTGGTACGTTCGGATTCAGGTTATCTAGGATGTAGAGTTCGTCCCCTTGCGGAATATAGAGAAATCCGTCGTCGACCGGCGTGAATTGACGTTCCTTCGAATCCTCCAGGTCGACGCCGACCGTAGTCTTCATTTCCTTGCCCAAATTCTCGACTTTGTAATGCACCTGCACGAACTTGCCGGTGGCAGTCTTTGGTGGTGTGAAACCGTCGTTCGCGGTCAAAGTCTTGCCACGATCCTCGACCTTCGTGACCGTCCAGCGCACATCACCGACTTGGACCGGTTGATTCACACCGACCGTTTCCTCGGCGGGTGACTCCTGCCCTTGTTTCTGGGATTGGTCCTCCGTGGTGCAGCCTTCGGCCCCTAGTACCAGGCCTGCGGTCAGTACGATCGCGGCCATCGAACCTGCCTTGCGTAATTTCATCATTCTTCTCCTCGGTTAGTCATACATGTAAGCTTGCTCGAATGATAACAAAAGTCAGTGTCGCTGACAAAAGTAAGCTCCTACCGTAATCGTATGGAGCGTGATGCAGAACAGGTTTTTCAGATTGTAGGTGAGCGAATACGCAAACGACGTTTGGCGAAGTCCTTGTCGCAGGATCAGTTAGCACTCGAGAGCGGTATTGATCGATCGCATATCGGGTTTATCGAACAAGGGCGGCGCAAGCCGACCATCCCGACGCTTCTTAAAATCAGTCGGGCATTAGATGTTTCCCTGGAGCAGCTGCTTCGGGGAATCTAGGATTCCCGGCGCCCGAGCCGGCCGGCATAGAACCGCTCGCTCTCTCCGCGGCCGATCTCCGTCACGGCCGACCAGTACGGGTGTGCCGCCCGTCGGTAGTACAGGGAACGCGGATCGGAAGCATCGGGCTCATCCTTGACCCGCACGACCAATCCCGCCTCCGCGAGGCGCAGCAGGATGCCCCGCACCTGCGGCTGGCCCATCGCCGCCCCTCCCTGATCGGTCGCCTGGTCGATCGCCGCCGCGATCTCGGAATCGCTGAATACGTCCGACGGATCGCGCTGGGCAACCTCGACCGAGGTTTCCAGCGTCAGCTTGTTCCCGAAGGCGTGCAGCGAAAATTCCCGAAGACGTTCCTGCATGGCTTCGACCCATTCCGGCGGGGGCGGCTGCTCCGCCACTGCTTGCTCAAGCCGTTCATGGAATTCGGGAAGCTCATTGCCCGAAGTCAGGAACCTCTCAAGGGTGCGGCCAGAGGGCGACCCGGCGAAGCCTCCCTTCAGTCCGTCGCGGAACCTTGCCGTGACTTCGGACACGAGCGCGTCGAGCCGGTCGCCACCTTCCCGTTCCCTGAATCCGAAGGGGTCTTCCTGGTGAGCCCCCGCGACCGTCTCGACGATTTCCAGCTTGAGCGAGGCAACGATGCCTGAGTCCCGCGAGTGCTCGATAAACTGATCAAGATACAGCTCTCCGAGCGGTTCCCGTCGTTCAGCCAGTTCGGTGAGCGCGGTGAGCGCGGCGGCTTTCTCGGGCGCGGACTTGCCGCGTCGCTCGTTCACTTCATGCAAATTCGCATGGAACGTATCACGCTCGCGGTCGTCGAGCCCTTCGACCCATTCCCTCATCGGCTCTTCGTTTCTCATGACAAACGAGCGTAACTCGGTAGTTTTCGGATGTCAACGAACGCTCCATGGTCTTCCACAGTCCGTTTCGGCGAACGGGTCAAACCGGCGACGAACGGTCGTAATCGTCCTGCAGCCGGACGATATCGTCCTCGTCGGACGGGTGCTCCGGATCCGTATGGATCCAGATCTCGGCGACCAGGCCCCACTCGCCGAGGCCGACCAGGCGGTGACGCTCGCCCTGGGAGATGGATATCCGCTCGCCTTCCGCGTACGTCCGCGGACTCGGTTCCTCGTCCGTCCCGCTGATCGCCACACCGACCGGACCCCAGATCACCCGCCATTCTTCGCGGCGGCGGTGATGATATTGCCAGGAGAGCCGCGCTCCGGGCTGGACTACCAGGAACTTCGGACTCATCTTTTCGCGGTGGGCCGGCGGCGGCAGCTCCAGGCCGGGAAAGAACGCAGCGGCGAACTCGTCGAGCCGCGCCTCGTCCAGCTTGAACCAGGCACCCCAGGGGCGCTCGGTGTCTTCCGCGACGATCTCCAGCCCGTGCCTGCGAGCTAATTCGTGTATTTCGTTCAGGCGTTCTCGTTCGATCATCGCTTCCCCGAATCAAGCGTCGGCAACTACCGTAGTATACCCGGTCATAGGTGGGCGACATCCTGGCAGTCCAAGGCGAAACGTTGTTATTTCCTTGTAACTGTGGTACTTTTTTCAGTCTTGATCTCTCGTCAGAGAAATTGAGATTAAGCACCTTAAGAGAAACTGGAGTCAATCGACAGGAGTGCACTGTGGCACGTTCCGCGCTGCTCGCAGTCGTAGTAGTCGTACTGATAGCCTGGCTAATTTACCAGGGTTTCAAGTGGCTACTTCGACGGGCAAGGCAAAAAAAGCTCGCGCGCTACGCGCCCGAGCTTTTGCAGTATCACGACGTACCAGGTCCCGTCGCCACCATGATCGTCGAGCAACGACAGCAGCTCACCGAAGCTGACCGTCTGATGCGAGACGTGCTGGCCGACGACGCGGTCCTGATCCCATCCGAGTACGCCAACCCCATAGAGGGTTGGCTCGAGACCCAACAAAGGAGGCTTCCCCAGTGAGGTTCGTACGCATAATCCTGGTCGTGCTCGCCCTGTGCAGCACGGCCCTGTTCGTCGGCTGTGCCGACGAGGACAAGAACGTCAGCAGTGACGAGATCGGTCTGAAGTACAGCGGCGGTTCGATCGAGGGTAAGAAGTTCACGGAGATTCGGGAGCCCGGCGCTACGGACTACTGGAACAACAACGACCCGATCTACAAGCTGCCGATGACGCAGCGCTCGTATGTCATTCGCAACGACACGGACCGGGATGAGGGGAACGATCCGGACGTCGACGGTTACGTCAGCGTCCCGGTGCTCGACCCCGATTCCGATATCAGCACGATGCTCAACTACGAGCTGGCGCTGACGTTCAAGGTCAACACGAACACGGACGACATGCCGGATTATGAGGGCGGCACGCTGCGTCAGTTCTTTGAGCAGATCTGTCGCGCTTACAAGTGCTGGATCAACGAGGACGGCGACATGCCGGCCGGGTGGCGCAAGATGCTCCGTGAGAAGTTCTTCGCGGCGCTTGAGGCCGCATTCAAGGACAATGCGCGGAAG
>JALYJZ010000052.1:888-4952 GCA_030775025.1 bacterium | reverse complement strand
ACCCAGATGACGCCGGACGACGTAGCCGACGAGCGCCAGAGTGCTGACCAACGCGACATATAAGGAGATGTAGAATGAAAGCACCGCGACTTGGCCGCCCTGGTCCGGATTCGTATTCACGATCGTCAACGCCCACGCGATCCAGCAGGCGGCAGCGATGATCCCAAGCCCCCAGAGGATCGTCCGGACCCGCATCAGCGCCCTCGTTTGCGTGCTGGTCGTTTGGCGCCACGCCGGTTCTTCGAGCGGTCCGCAGCCTTGCGCCGCACCGCGTTTCCCACGGCCTTGTCTTCGTTCGATACGGCGCTACCGCCGCTCCGACGGTTCGCGGATGGACGGCGCACCAGGAACTCGGCCAGTACCCGACGCAGATCGTCGGGCTCGATGCCTGGCGTGATCTTGCCGCCGACCGACAGGGAGATGATGCCCTGTTCCTCGGAGACCACCAGCACCACGGCGTCCGACTGCTCGGTGAGTCCTGCCGCGGCACGATGCCGGGCCCCGAGCGTATACCCGTAATCACGTTCAGAGAGCGGCAGCATGACGCCGGCGGCGGCAATGCGGTCGCCGTCGATCACCACCGCTCCGTCATGTAGCGGCGAACGATGGAAGAACAGATTCAAGAGCAGTGGTGTCGACACCTCGGCATCCACCGTGATGCCGCTAGTAACGCTGTCCGAAAGACCGGTACGGCGCTTGAAGACGATGATCGCCCCCGTCCGGCTTTGGGAAAGGATGCGAGTGGCCTCGACGACCTTGTCCAAGGTCTCCGAACGTTCGGCACCGAAGCGCTTGAGGTGGCCGTACCGGACCCGGCCCAGCCGCTCGAGCGCCCGGCGCAATTCCGGCTGAAAGAGGATCGGAATCGCCACGAATAGGAGCGTCAGCAGGTTGGCGAAGAGGAACGCGAGCAGGTCGAGTCCCAAAAGCCGCGCCGTTATGAACGCCAGCACGATGATCAGGATGCCGTAGATGATCCCGATCGCCCGGGTTTCCCGAAGCACGAGGTATAACCAGTAGAGGATTCCTCCGACGACGATGACATCGATGACCGCCATCGGACCGAAGTCCAAGGCTTGGAAGAACGAATCGATGCGGTTGCCCGCCTCAGTGGTGATGGAGCCGAAGATTGCCAATTGCATGCGTTTGTTTCAGCTTACCCTGCCCGACGCCGGCACACACGCATCAGCGCTTGGAGAACTGCGGTGCCTTGCGGGCCTTCTTGAGTCCGTATTTGCGCCGTTCCTTGGCACGAGCGTCCCGGGTCAGATATCCCTCTTTCTTAAGCGCCGTCCGGGCTTCGGGATCGGAAGCGACCAACGCCCGGGCCACGCCCAAGCTGACCGCATCCGCCTGTGCCGAGATCCCGCCGCCGCGGGCACGGATGGATATGTCGTATTTTCCGGCCTTGCCGAGCTGGCGCAGCGGCCGGGTGGCCCGGGTCCGCCAGGTTTCCAACGTGAAGTAATCGCCGAACGGCTTTCCGTTCACGGTGTGGTGCCCTTTGCCGGCCTTGAGCCGCACGAGTGCTACCGCGCTTTTCCGTCGGCCGACGCCGGATACGTACGTAGTCTTCGCCTCAGCCATGCGACAATTCCTTGGGTTGCTGCGCGGCGTGGCCATGCTCCGGACCGGCGTAGACATGCAGATGGTTGCGCCAGATGCGCCGCAGCCGGTTGTCGGGAAGCATTCCCAGCACGGCATGCTCAAGTGGCATCCGTGGATCCCGCTCGAATTGCTCCGCCAGGGTCCGGGAACGCAGCGAGCCGGGGCGGCCGCCATGCCGATAGTAGCGCTTGTCCTCCAGCTTGCCGCCGGTCACCCGCACCTTGGCGGCGTTGACCACGACCACGTGGGTATCCGTCGGGACATGGGGAGCGAACGTGGGCAGGTCCTTGCCGCGAAGCGTGGATGCGATCCGGGTCGCCAGCCGGCCGAGTACTTGCCCATCGGCGTCGACGACGAACCAGCGGCTCACTTGCCGCTCTCGTGACGGTACTGGCGTCCGCGAAGCGCTCATACCAGCTCCACCTTGGTGGACTCGGCGGCATCGCCGGGACGGGGTCCCAGCTTGCTCAACCGGAGGTATCCGCCCGGACGGTCCTTGTATTTCGGACCGATCTCTTCCAGGAGTTTCTTGACCGCGTTCGGTTCGGGAAGCTCCCCGGACAGCGCACGGAGATGCGGCACCGTATTCCGCTTCGATTTGGTGATCAGCGGTTCGACGAACCGGCGCAGCTCCTTGGCTTTGCCGGGCGAGGTCACGATCGCCTCGTCGATGATCAGCGACGTCGCCAGGTTACGCAGAAGCGCCCGCCGGTGCGCGGCGACCCGTCCTAAGGACCGACCGTGCCGACGGTGCTTCATGCTTACGCCTCCGCGGTCTCGTTAGTGAGCCCGAGTTCCTGCAATTTCCCGGAGACTTCGGTTACGCCCTTGTCACCGAATCCCTTGAGGTTCTCAAGGTCTTCCTGCGAAAGCTTGGCGACGTCCCCGATGGTCTTAAGGTCCGCACCCAAGAGCGCGTTGGCAGTCCGGGCGGAAAAGCCCGCCTCTTCGATCGGAAGGTCCCCGCCGGCCGGAGCAGCTGTCGTTGCTGCGATCGCTTCCGGTTTCGCCTCGGGGTCGACGAATAGTTGGAACTGGGAAACTAGGATTTGCGCCGCATCCTTGACGGCGTCCGCCGGGGACACGGTCTTGTCCGTGGTCACGTTGATGATCAACCGGTCGAAGTTCGTCATCTGGCCGACGCGGGTATTCTCCACCTGGAAGTTCACCCGTTTCACCGGCGTGAAGATGGCGTCGAGCGCGATCGTACCGACCGGCAGCTTCTGCTCCTCACGACGTTCGACCGGGAAGTAACCGCGGCCTTTCTCGATCGTCAGCTCGGCATCCACGGCAGCCTTCTTGTCGGACAGCGTCGCAATGTGCTGATCCTTGCCGACAACCTTGAGGCGGTCAGTCTCGGCGATATCCTTGGCCGTGACCTTACCGGCGCCCTTCTTGGTCAGGCTCACGGTCACCGGCTCGTCGCCATCCAGCTGGAAGCGGACCTGTTTGAGGTTCAAGAGTACCTCGATCACATCCTCTTTCACGCCGGGGATGGTCGAGAATTCATGATCGACGCCGGTGAATTTCACCGAGGTGATCGCGGCGCCGGTCAGGCTGGAGAGCAGCACGCGCCGCAGGGCCGAGCCCATGGTAGTGCCGTAGCCGGGATACAGCGGTTCGATGACGAACGTGCCTTCCTCGGCGGTGGCCTGTTTAGTTTCGATGGCGGGGGTGGTGATCTCTTGCACGAGGCTCCTTTAGGTAATTACGTGGGTCAACAAGCTTAAAGCTTAGCGAAAAATGAGTGTTCTTTAAAGGGGGGACTACCGGGAGTAGAACTCCACGATCAGTTGTTCGTTGATGGTTGCGTCAATTTCCTGGCGCGTGGGTTCGGCAATTACCTTGCCGGTAAGCTTGGTCGCGTCGAACTGCAGCCAGTCGGGCTGGTTCTTACCCTTCAGCGCGTCAAGGTCCGTCCGCTCCCGGTACGCCGCGGCGAACGAGTCGGCCAGGGTGATCTCGTCGCCGGCAGACACGGCATACGACGGCGACTTCACCTTCTTGCCATTCACGCGCACGTGACCATGCCCGACGAACTGCCGGGCCTGGGCCCGCGTTTCCGCGATGCCGAGCCGGAAGTTGACGTTGTCGATGCGAAGCTCTAGCATACGCATCAAGTTCTCACCGGTGATGCCGGATTGGCGGTCGGCCTTCCGGTAGTAGTTGCGGAATTGACGCTCCAAAAGACCGTACGTATAGCGGGCCTTCTGCTTCTCGCGCAATTGCGTACCGAACTCGGAGAGCCGAGCGCCGCGGCGCAGGCCATGCTGTCCCGGCGGATAACTCCGCCGGGTGACGGCCGTACCGGAGCCGTCCGGTGGCACCTGTCCGAGTCGCCGCCAGCGCCTGGCCTTGGGTCCCGTGTACCGTGCCATCAGACCCGCCTCGGCTTCTTAGCCCGTACGCCGTTGTGCGGGACCGGCGTCATGTCCTTGAGCTGGGTGACGTTCAAT
>JALYJZ010000052.1:0-878 GCA_030775025.1 bacterium | reverse complement strand
CGTTCAATCCCGACGCCTGGAGCGCTCGGATCGCCGCGTCGCGGCCGCTGCCGACGCCGCGCACGAACACGGCCACGCTGCGGAGTCCCGCCTGCTTGGCCTTCTCGGCAGCCTGCTGGGTCGCCAGCGTCGCGGCGTACGGTGTCGACTTTCGGGTACCCTTGAATCCGGCACTTCCCGGGCTCCCCCAGGTCAGCACCTTCCCCGACGTATCCGTGAACGAGACGATCGTGTTATTGAACGTCGCCTGGATGAAGACCTTGCCCTGTTCGGACGGAGCCTTGATCTTCCGTTTGCGCGTGCCCTTGGCGGGCCCTTTGCCGGTCTTCGCGTCTGCCATCATCATGTCTTCGCTGCCGCCTTGCTCCGGCCGGAACCGACCGTCAGTCGTTTGCCGCGCTTCGCGCGGGCATTCGTCTTGGTGCGCTGGCCGCGGACCGGGAGTTTGCGTTCATGCCGCACCCCGCGATACGTGCCGATGTCCTTCAGACGTTTCAGGTTTCCGGAAATCACGCGCCGCAGATCGCCTTCCACGGTGAGCTTCCCGACGAATTCCGCGAGCTGTTTCACTTCGGCTTCCGTCAGGTCCTTGGCCCGTTTCGCTGGATCGATACCGACGGCTTCCACCGCCTTGGCGGCATGTGAACGGCCGACGCCGTACACTGCCGTCAGGGCGATCTCCACGCGCTTGTCGTTGGGCAGGTTGATTCCTTCGATCCGTGCCACCTAGCCCTGCCTTTGCTTATGCCGCGGATTGTCGCAGACAACCCGGACCACGCCGCGGCGGCGGATGATTTTGCACTTGGCGCACATGGGCTTCACTGATGCTCGTACTTTCATGATTCGTTACTTGTGCCGATAGGTGATACGGCCCGCGA
>JALYJZ010000051.1:4101-4959 GCA_030775025.1 bacterium | reverse complement strand
ACCAAGGTCGTGTCCTGTTATTGAAGCGGAGCAAGCCGTTCCATGGCGAGGACGTCCTGAAGTGGGATATTCCGGGCGGAAGGATCGATGCCGGCGAGGAGCTGTTGGATGCGCTGAAGCGGGAAGTGCGGGAGGAGACCGGACTCGACGTCACGTCGGTGGACGGGATCTTCCACGTGCAGGACATCCTGTTCAACCCGAAGCTCCACGTGGTCAGGATCACGTACGTAGTCCGCGCCGCTGGCGAGGTGCGGCTCAGCGACGAGCACGTCGAGCACCGCTGGACGCCGAAAGAGGAGCTGCCGCTCGACCCGACGGACATTTACTTCGTGGATGCGGTGAAGGCGAATGGGTGGGTTAAGTAGGTTTATACTGCAAGGGCGATGAAGCGGATCAAAGTATATCTTGCCGGCAAAGTGAGTCCCGGATCGCCACATGTGGGTGGATTATGGCGGGAGGAGTATTGCGGGATACTGAATGATCGCACTGGCTTGGGAATCCAGAATCTTAACCCATCGCGGGGTACCGTTACCTACGAAGTGGATGAAGGTGACCCCCGGGCCGTCTTCGGACGGGACTGCTTCATGATTCAACAATCGGATGTGGTGGTAGTGAACCTGACGGACGACATCAGCGTGGGGGGATCCCAGGAGATGCTCATCGCGAAGTACTTCAAGAAACTATTGTTGGGCATTGCTCCGGTAAACGGTAAGTTCCGTAAGTCAGAAGCTGAGATCAGAGGGAAAAAGTACAGCGATTACGTCCATCCTTTCGTAGAGCTTCCCTGCGATGCCATCCTGGATGACATTGAGGCGGTAGGAGACTATCTCGCTGTGTACTTTCGAAAACGTCGGAAAC
>JALYJZ010000051.1:0-4091 GCA_030775025.1 bacterium | reverse complement strand
GTCAAGGATATCGACGTTATCGATAAGTCGATCCAGTATTACATCGACGATCTGCTAGAGAAAAGCATCGTGCAATAGGGCCCGATGGCCGAGAACGTCGAACTGCTGTACGCGACCAATAACCCCGGCAAGCTGGAAGAAGTCAGGACCTTCCTAGGCGCCGCCACGCCGTTGCGGTCGCCGAAAGACCTAAGCCTCGACATCGAGGTGGACGAATCCGGCGATACACTGGAAGTGAACTCCCGGCTCAAGGCGGAAGGGTTCAGGGCTAAGGCACCGGAGGGTGTCATCGTCATGGCCGATGACACCGGTTTCGAGATCGACGCGCTCGGCGGCGAGCCGGGGGTCTACGTGCGTCGGTGGCGCGACCACCGGACCGAGATGACCGACGAAGAGATCATCGAATACTGCCTGGAGCGGATGCGGGACGTTCCCAAAGGTAAACGCGGCGCGCAGTTTCGGACGGTCATCACCTTGGCGCTGCCGAGCGACGAACTGAAGCAGTTCGACGGCGTACTGCGCGGGGAGCTTGCTGAGAAACCGCTCGATTCGCGTACGCCGGGGCTGCCGTTCCGGGCGCTGCTCTACATGCCCGAGACGGGAAAGTTTCTCGACGACCTGGAAAATCAACACGATCCGGAGCTACTGACCCACCGCCAGGCCGCCGTCCAAAAAGCGGTCGATTGGCTCCGGGATTACAATAAGTAGGCTGGCCCTGTAGCTCAGTGGACAGAGCGTCTCCGTCCTAAGGAGAGCGTCGGGGGTTCGAATCCCTCCAGGGCCTCAGCTATCGCGACGAGCCGGTCCTACCAGTCGATCAGCTTGCGGTCGTGGAAGAAGCCGCCGGACGGGCCGTCGTCCGGCAAGGTCGCGAGCCAGACGGTCGTGTCGATGCCTTCCTCGATTGATCGCGCCGCATCCTCGCCGCCCAAGTCCGTCCGCACCCAGCCCGGCGAAGACGCGTTCACCTTGATCCCGTCGCCTCCCGTCTCGGCGGCCAGAATGCGGGTGAACGCGTTCATCGCCGCCTTGGAGGCACGGTAGCCGGCGTTGCCGCCAGCCATCGAGGAGAGTTGGCCCATTCGGCTGGAGACGTTCACGATCCGGCCGTACCCCTCGCGTTGCATCAGCGGCAGGAGCGCCTTGGCGACCAGGAACGCGCCGAGCGCGTTTGTCTCGAATGAGTCCCGGAGCGATTTCGTCGTGGCTTGGAGGGCGGCCGCGTGCTGCTCCGGATGGTCGTGGTCGAACTCCTCGAACACGCCACCGGCGTTGTTCACCAGCACGTCACAGCGGCCGGGCTCCTTTTCAAGGAACGCGGCAAGCGTGGCGATCGACTCCTCGTCGGTCACGTCGAGCTGGTGCGGGATCACGAGCAGGCCGTCTTCCACGAGTGGCTTTGCGGCCCGTTCCGCATCCTCTTTTTTCCGCGCGGTAAGAACCACGCGGTAGCCTCGCTCTGCCAAGGCCTGCACCGTCGCCAGGCCCATGCCCCGGTTCGCGCCGGTCACCACTGCGGTTTTCTGCTCACCCATGTCCTTACCATACCGAGCCGGGCGCATTCATAAAGTCTCTGCGGTAGAATGGCGGCGTGCAAGCGAAAACGAAAAGACGCATCAACCTGACCATCATCTGGCTGCTGGTAATCCTTTTCGGAGCCAGTACGTTCCTGCTGTATCTGCCGGTCTCCGGCCCGGAAGCGACGCCACCGCCGGCCACGAATCCGGGAACGCAGGTGCAGACGCAGCCGGGGGCGCAGACGGTGACGGTTCCGGAAACCGCGGCCACGCCGCAGCCGTAACGCATCGCGCCATGCAGAATCCGTTCGAGGTCACGATCCAGAACCAGGCGGAGGACGAGGAGATCGTCCGGATCTGGCGCCATCATCCGATTACCCTGGTCGGCCCGGTCCTGAAAGTCCTGGCGTTCGCGATCATCCCGATCGCGCTCCTGCTCATCACCGGGCTCTCGATGCTGGCGAGCCCGTTCCTCTTCGTGCTGTACGTGGTGATCCTAGCGCTGGTCGTGACGTATGCCGCCTACGAATGGGTCAGCTGGTGGGGCGACGTCTACATCCTCACCAACTACCGGATCATCGACGTGGAGCAGCGCGGCTTCTTCCACCGGAAGTTCGCGGAGGCGACGCTGGGCAAGATCCAGGACGTCAGCCACGAGGTTTCCGGCGTCTTCGCGACCATCTTCGACTTCGGGACGGTACAGGTGCAGACGGCGGGTTCGCTCCCGAACATCGACCTGAACGACATCGCAGGCCCCCAGCAGCAGGCGCTGTTCTTGCTGAAAGCGCAGCAGGCGTACTTGGAGGATGAAGACCACGACCTTACGGCCCAGGAGTTGATCGAACTGCTGGGCAAACATCGTCACGACCTTGAGAAGATCGCGGAAGCGGACCGTGAAGTACGCCGCTCCAAAGTAGAGGAGCGGATGGAAGAGGTGAAGAAACAGTCGAATAAGAAAAGGAAGCAGTGAGGGGAACCCGGATTGCCATCAACGGATTGTTCCTGACCCGGCCGCATACCGGCATGGGTCGCTATACGTTGGGACTCCTCCGGTCCCTGCCGTCCGCGATGCGCGGCACGGAATTCGTCGCGTTCGTGCCGGAGAAGGTGGCGGTGGACCTCCCGCGCGCGATCCGTACCGTCGTGGTACCGCCGAAGCGTTCCCTCTTGGGGCGGGGCAAGGCACTCGATGACTGGGAGCGGAATCGCCTCGGCGTGGCAGCCGGCCAATGCAAGGCGCACCTGATCTTCCAGCCGTATCCCGCGCCGCCGACCCGCAACCCGTTCGGCGTCCCCGTAGTGATGACGGTCCATGACGCGATTCCCTGGCAACTCCCGCGGTACCGCCGTGCGGTCCGTTCCCGGATCAAGTTCCGCGGGATCAAGCGCGGCATCCGCGCCGCGGATCATCTGCTTACGGTAAGCGGCGCGTCCGCCAAGGCGATCAGCTGGGCGGTCGACGTGCCGCGGCAGCAGATCGCCGTTACCTATGAGGGACTGGAGCCGGAATATCGTACGGCTCCCTCGTCTCGCACGGTGACCGCGGTCCGCAAGCGATACGGGCTGGTCCGCCCGTACGTCTTTTACGTGGGGGGATACGATCACCGCAAGAACGTCCGCGGGTTGATCCGCGGCTTCGCGGAGTCGGGGCTTCCGGCCGGCCATGACCTGGTCTTGGCCGGGGCACTCACAGCGCCATCCTCCGCGCTCTACGAGGACTTCCACCGCCTCCCGATCCTGATCGCCCAATCCAAGGTGAACGGCCAGGTCCGCACGATCGGGTTCGTCTCTGAAGCGGAGAAGCAGGCGCTCCTGACTGGCGCGGACGCGTTCTGCTACCCCTCGCTCGCGGAGGGGTTCGGCTTGCCGGTGTTGGAAGCGCTGGCCTGCGGCACGCCGGTCGCGGCGTCCGACATCGAACCCATCCATGAACTCTTCGCCGGCGCGTATGAACCGTTCCGTCCCGACCATGTCGAGGAGCTGGCGACCGCGCTCCGGAAGGCCGTGCTCGAGCCGGATGAACGGAAGATCGAGAAGGGTCATGATTGGATGAAGCACTACACCTGGGAGGCCGCCGCCGCGCGTACCGCTACCGTCTTTTCCGAGCAGGTCAAACGGCACGCCGCGGGACGGTCCCGCGGCTAGTTGCAGTCTTACCACGGCCACCCGTATACTCTAGTCGAGTAAGCATGACACCTCGAAAAGCAAAAAACAGCAGCGTACGGACCAAGCGGACTTCGCGGGTTCCGGGCATCCGGAAGTTCCGCATCTCGCGACCCCGTGTTCCCGAATCACGCTCCGGCAAGATCGTGGCGGGTGTCGCACTGGCGTTGGTCCTGCTGTACCTGGTTTATGCGGTCGTCCTCTATACGACCGGAGGCAACGACGGTCTGACACGGTTCGTCTCTAACTTCGCCTACTACCCGGCAGCCAAGGTATTCACGCCAGATTATCTCTGGTGGATGCTCGGCGGCCTGCTCGCGACGATCGTCTTCGTCGGCGTCTTCGCGAAGTTCGTCTGGTACGGTTTCTCCGGCAGGGTGATGAGCCTGCGCAAGGCTGGCATCCTGGGTG
>JALYJZ010000050.1 GCA_030775025.1 bacterium | reverse complement strand
GATCGTCCCGCCGGCCATGGTTACATGGTAGCTGATTCCGTCCGGCTGTTTCATTTGGCGCGGAACGGCGGGCAGGGTAGGCTACGGGTGCATGGCTGCTGGCACGCTCGCGACATACTGGAAGAAGTACAAGGCGATCAGCCCCTGGACCGCGATGGCGGCGTACATGGTGACGCTGGTCGTCTGGGGTATCCTCTTCCTGCCGCCGACCGCCGAACGGGTGACGATCGCCGCGCTGGTGATTCCGCTTGGGCTGACGCTCGATTATCTGCTGCACCGGGCTCAGACCGGCAAACCCAACTGGGAATCGGCCCTGATCACGTCCTCGATCGTCACGGTGCTGATGCCGGCCAGCGTGGCGCTCTACGTTCCGCCCCTGGCGGTGGCGCTGGCGATCGCCTCCAAGCACTTCCTGCTGCACGGGAAACGGCACGTCTTCAATCCGGCCGCGTTCGGCGTGGCGGTGACTGCCGTGGCATTCGGCTATTCGCTCGGTTGGTGGTCGGACAGCTACCTTTGGCTCACGCTGTTATTCGGGCTGATCAACGTCTGGCGGGTGAAGAAGTTCCCGCAGGTGCTGACGTTTCTCGTCGCCTACCTGGTGCTGGTTCTGGCGGTGGACGGCTCGCTTTCCCTGAGCACCTTTTCCGCAAGCACGCTCGGCACCCAGACCGTCCCGCTGCTCCTGCCGTTCTTCTTCGCGTTCTTCATGCTGCCGGAGCCGGTCACGTCGCTCCGGCCGCGAAGCCAGCAGGTCGAATTCGGCCTGGTCGCGGCGCTGGCCGGGTTCCTCGTCTCGTTCGTCCCGGTACTCAGCGGCGGGGCGATTCTCTGGGGGCTCCTGGTCGCGAACGTCTACGCCCGGGCCCGGGTCGTCTAGGAAACTTTTTGCCAAATCGAGGGTTCGACGTATGCTAGTACGTCATGCCAGTCGATAAGCCGGAACCGAAACAGTCATACGACACCAGCCAGCCGTTTTTGGAACGGATCGAGGCGGCGGTGGAACGGACCCGCACGGTCGAATCGCCGTACGTTCGGTACCGGCCTGACGGTTCGTACGTCGAGCTCGGCGACTGGCCCAAGCTCGACTCCTCGGACACGATCGGTACCAAGGCGGATCTTCACTGGCGGGCGCGGACGTTCGCCGAAGCCGCGCAGGACGCGTTCGCGATGAATGCCAACGACCTTTACCGCGACCGGGCGGTGCCCTACAAGCTGCTCAATACGCTGATGATCGGACGGGAAGACCACGAGGCGATCGCGAAGATCGTCGAAGGGCTGTCGGATCTTTCCGTCGCGCGCGGCATCCAGATGGGAAGCGGCGAGACGGCGATCCTGGACACCATGGACGGCTTCGAGCTGGACGTGACCATGACCGGCGCCGTCATCGACGACAGACCGAACCGTTATGAACGCGGCGACGTCCTGATCGGCATCCCGAGCAGCGGCATCCACTCGAACGGACTGACGGATGCCCGCCGGCTGCTCGGCGCGGACACGGCCAAGGACGTCCGCCCGGAACTCCTGGTACCGACCCGGGTATACGATGAGATTCCCGGACTACTCTCCGACCTTGAGGTGCATGGCCTGACTCACGTGACCGGTGGGGGATTGAGCAAGATCCACCTCGACGGCGATCTCGACGCCGTCGTCGAGCGGGCCCTGTGCGTTCCGCCGGTCTTCGAAGCGCTCTTCGAACGTTGGGTCGCCGAACTGGAAGACGAACGGGCCGCGGATCAGCAGATGTATCTTAAGTTCAATAACGGTACGGGTTTCGTGCTCGGCGTCCCGAAAGGTGAAGTCGCCGGTGTGATGTCGATGGTTCCGGATGCGGAAGTCATCGGAGGGGTCATCGAGGGTACGGGCACCGTGCGAGCGAAGAGCCACTACACCGGCCGGACCATCGAGCTCTGACCACACCCTTGGCCGCCCAAGCAGGCGTGTAGTATGGTGGGGCCATGCAAGGGGTTCCAAACCAAGACCAGCCAGGACAGCAGCCGCAAGGGCCTTCCGGCCCAGATGCCCAGCCGACCCCCGATTCCGGGCCTGCGCCTGTGCCCGAACCCACCTTCGACCAAGGTGGCGGGTTGAATGTCCGCCTGATCGTGACATTGATCGTCGGCGTCGTGGTGCTCGCGGCCGCCGCGGTCGGTGCATACGCGGTGCTCGGCACCGGCGGTGACGACGGCGTCGAGGAGGAAGTGGTCGAGGGGCCGGTGACGGTCGGTACGCCGACCCCGACCGCCACGACGGCGCTATCTCCAGCCCAGCAAGTTGCCGTGCTAGCTCCCCAGCCGGGCCAAGAGGGTAGCGGCGAAGCCGCCCGGATGGCGGCGGAGGATCGCTTCGTGCTGGCCGTTTCCGCGGACCTACCTGATCCAAAGGATGACGCGTTCTACGAGGTATACCTAACCCAGCCGGAACCGCTTTCGCAATTCGCGGCAGGACGCCTCTATAAGGTGGGCGAGCGGTGGGTGATGACCCTCGACCAGACCCGCGATGCGTCGGCATACGCGCAGGTGAGCATCACGCTGGAACGAAAAGACGATGACAAGCCTGAAGAAGCCGTCCTGACCGGCTCGTTCTAGTCCCGGAATTCCACACAGCAGGAGTGTTTGTTGACGACCCTTTGGCGTGGTCGTATGGTAACTAGTCGTTCACGCGGCATTCACAATCTGGCTAGTCGGTGTTATCACCGTCCGGCGCACAAGCATCTACGGGGAGGTTTCGATGGAGGATTCCGTCACTCGCAGGATCATAAGCAGCGTGCAGTTCTGCTTCGCGGTCACGCTGTTGCTCAACCTGTCGGGGCAGCTGCTCGCCCGGTTGTTCGGGTCCGCGGACCGGAAGGCCAAGTGGCGTTCCGCGGCACTTGATGCCCGGGCGGCCGGCGGCCGCCGCGGACTGGCGCGCTATCGGATGCGGCGAACGTTCCGGCGGCCCACCATAGTCACCATGATCTTCGTCCCTTTCACGATCGCAGGAAACGTGGCCATGGCCATGCTGGACGAGATGGATGATGAGCCGGGCAGAGGATGGGCTACGCATGGCCAAGGAACCGGCGGTATCAAGTTCGTTCCCGGACGCTGAAAACCGATGCGGCGGGCAGCCATGCACCAATTCGTACCGGCTGCCCGCCCGTCATTACCCTTCGATTAGCCAGATTGTTCCTACTTCGCTTCGCGCATCTCTTTGATGCATACATCCCAGACGGTGTGGTCCGTCAGTTTGAACTCGAACCCGCGGTGGTCGATCGAGACCCAGCCGTGCGATTCGTTATGCTGTTCGCGGGCGTCAAGTCCGGCCGCCTGGCACTGGCGGAGCACGTCCGCCATGTCGGGATTCCCGCTTAGGAGCACGTCCAGGTGTTCGATGCCGGTCGGATCGTCCTTGCCGGGTTTACGCTCGAGCACCTTGATGAACCGGACTTCTCCCAGGATCGGTTCGGGCTTCCGGATGGTGGCGATCGTCCGGCCATCCACGGGGCCGAAATGGGCCTGGTCACCCTGCACGAAGTACGTGGCGATGGTCTCGAGCAAAGCCGCCTGGCCCTCGACCTTGATACCGACGGTGGTCGGGACGGGGTCGTGCGCTTTCAGCCCAGCAGCGAGAGTGGCATGGCCGTCCAGCAGCCCCTTCCACCGCCCGCAGGCGGCATGGATGGCAGCAAGGAAATCTTTATGCATATGCACAGACTAGCAGTGGTCCGGAAGGTTGGTACATTGATGGCATCCTTCGCCAGACTTTGTGGCCTTTTTGCACTTGACAAGGGGATTTCCAGGTCGTACTGTTCCCTTGCAAGAAACCAACCGCCGCTTTGGCGGTTTTTCATTTGCTATGAAACGGCAGATTCGCAAACTTTTACTCGCTTCGATTACGTTAGTAGCCGCGCTGGCCGTGTTCGCGGCTCCGGCCTATGCCAATTACGTTATCTCTGCACCGACGCTGTTCAGTACGATCGACGGCGGTCCGGATGATGCCGATGGGGTGGTCAACGGCTGTTTTGTGTATAGCGGAGGCGATTTTATCGTTACGGCTACGGGTAGCCTGCTTCATAATGATAATTGGTCCGGATCCGTGCCTAACAGCAGCGCTCGGGATATCTGCACCAACATCACGGCCGGCGGAATCCTGATCCAAGGCGCTGTCCAAGCCGAGAACCTGACCAGCGGTGGCAGCGGTGGGAACATCACGATGACAGCCAGCGGCAGTATCGAGCTTCAAGGCGGTGCGACCGTTTCTTCCAGCCGGGTAGCCAGTGGCGGTACGGGTAACGGTGGCAATATCACGTTCATAACGACCGACGTCGACAGCGAAGTGGCGATCGATTCTGGAGCTACGGTCAAGGCCGATGCGGCCAACGGCAATGCCGGTGACATCAGCATCACCGCGCCGAAGGCGATTACCGTCGATGGCACCGTTTCGGCTAACGGGACGGGCAACAGCACTGGCGGCGATATCACGTTGACCGCCACCGGTCCGGAGGGAGACACCACCATCGGCACGGGCGGAAAGGTCTTGTCCGAAACGGCTACCACCCGAGGCGGCGACATCACCATCACCGCGCCGCGTTACATCAGTATCGACGGAACGGTTTCCTCGAAGGGGTCGGCCAACGGCACCGGCCGCGGCGGCGCGATCTGGATCGACTCCGGCTGTACGCTGACCGTCGGCGACAATGGGATTGTCTCCAGCGAAGGCAAGGACGCCGGTGCGGATCTGGTCCATTTGGAGGGCTGTGATGTTTTCATTTACGGACTTGTGCAATCGACCGGTCCGGGCCACCAACCAGGTAACCCGAACAATAATAGCGTAGTCGCACGGGATTGCTTCGATGCTGACGGTGGTGACGAATCGAACGCGACCCGCCCCGATAAGCCAGTGAACTCAACCGCCTGTGTAGAGATTTGGGCCGGCGGTGACCTCGTCATCGACAGCACCGGTGTACACAAGGGAGAAGTCAATGCGGACACGGCACAGTCGGGGGGTATCCAAGGCATCGGTTGGATCGACCTGATCGCCCGCGGCGACATCACGATTAACGGCGATTCGACGGGTGTGTTCGCCATTCATGCTAACCAGACTCTCGGCAACGGTCACGGCGGTCCGATTACCATTA
>JALYJZ010000049.1 GCA_030775025.1 bacterium | reverse complement strand
AAAGGCGCGGCTGGCTGATGGTGCGCAGCCGTCGGAGACGGCGGAAATGCTTCTGGAGAAGGCGGGCGTGGTGAAGCGTGAGAAGATCACCGAGAAGAACCGCCGCCCGGAACGTAAGAAACGCAAGGAAGCCAAGGCCGAGGCCGAAGGTGGCGCGGCTCCCGCGAAGGAACCGGCGGCCAAACCGGCCGACGGGGATGCCGTAACGGAACCGGCCGCTGCTCCGGAGGGAGACGTGGAAGCCGGCCCCGCTGCGAAGAAATCCGAAGACAGCGATGCTGGGTCCGACGACAAGGCAGAGGCGAAATCCGCCGAACAGCCCGCCAACGACCCGGGCGATGACAAGCAGACCGCAGATAAGGAAAAGGATAAGGAAAAAGGAGACTCCTGATGACCGAGGACCAAGACAAGCAATTCGTAGAGTTCGTACTGAAGACGATCGTCGATAACCCGGACGACGTGCAGGTGGACCGCACCGTCGACGAGATGGGCGTGCTCCTGACTGTGACGGTCAATCCCGAGGACATGGGCAAGGTGATCGGCAAGTCGGGCCAGACCGCCAAGGCGATCCGTTCGCTGCTCAAGGTGGTCGGTGCCAAGCACGACGCCCGCGTGAACATGAAGATAGTCGAGCCGGAAGGCCAGGAAGGCGCCGCGGCTCCTTCCGTGACTGACGCGGCGGCCGGCGCGACGGCAGCAGCCGACGATGTACCGGCGCAAGACGTGAGTGTTTCGGAGGCGACGGCCGAACAACGCGATACGGAAGCAGCGGAACCGGTGCGTTCCGACGACGACTCGCAGGTCGACGAAGCGACCGGTGAACCGGTCGAGCCGGACGACAAGCCCCGCCGAGACGAAGTGGTCGACCGGGCGCTTGGCGAAAAATCCCCGCTCGACGAACTGTAGGCCTGACGGCACCACCTGACTCCCCGGGCTTCTTTTAGCTCCGGTTGACGTGTCGCACCGCTGCCCGATATGTTAAGGCCATGAGCAAGGCGATGCGCACGCCGGGGGGCATGGAAGGACCGAATGGTGCTCCCGAGGGCGTCGTGTCAGCCGGCGCGCATGAGACCTCCGCTGAGCCGGTTGCCGACCGCCCGGACGAACTTACCCAGGCCATAGAAAGGACGGCGGGTCACATGCGAAACGGCGAGTATTGGGATGCCGTCAGGGTAAGCGGCGATCGTCTGCTAGCCGACCGCAGCGGCGTCGATGCTGCCCGCCACCAGGAACTTGCGGCCCTTCATGAGACGGCCAGCGAACAAAACCAATCCCGATCACAAGCCGCCTGAGGCCGCATAGACGGTCGTTGCTCGTTCTGACCCGCACTGACCGGTAGAATGGCTGGGATGCGCATCGACGTCATAACCCTATTTCCTGACTACTTCACCGGCCCGCTCGGCCAAAGCATGATGCGGAAGGCCGCGGAGCGGAAACTGGCGGAGTTCCACATCCATGACCTCCGCCGGTGGGGGCTCGGCAAGCGCAAGCAGGTGGATGACATTCCGTACGGGGGCGGGGCAGGGATGGTGCTGCGGCCGGAGCCGCTCTTCGCTGCTTTCAAGGAGCTTGCCGGCAAAGCGACCCGGCGAGTTTACCTGACCCCGCAAGGGAAGCCGTTCAAACAGGAAGACGCGGCGCGGTTAAGCGATGAAAAGCACCTGATCCTCCTGGCCGGTCACTATGAGGAGATCGATAACCGGGTACGCGAGGAACTGATCGACGAAGAGATCTCGATCGGCGATTACGTACTGACCGGCGGCGAGCTTCCGGCCCTGGTGGTCATCGACGCGGTGACCCGGCTGGTCCCGGGCGTGCTGGGGGACGAACGGTCCGACAAGGAGGAGACCTTCTCGGAGGCGCTCGGCGGCGGCTTGGAGTATCCGCACTACACGCGCCCGGAGGCGTTCAAGGCCGGCCGGAAGACGCTTAAAGTACCGGAGGTGCTGCTCTCCGGGCACCACGCTGACATCGGGCGGTGGCGGACGGACCGGTCCCGCTCCCTGACCGCGAAACGGCGACCGGATCTTTCAAGCTAGACAATTCCGAAGGGAAACGGCTTCTTGTTCTATGTGGGCTGCAAGCACAAGGCTGTTACGACCAGGCTTACGAGATTCTTCTGGTCCTATTAAAACCTGCAAGCTGTTAGCGCCCTCTTGTGAGTAGCGCCGGGAGATGGGTAAGCGTCCCCTGTCGATCTTGCCGAAGAACTGTCCTTCCAGTTGCGTCCAACCTTCCGGAAGTTCGAATGTCCTCACGAGGACAACATCGTCGAACACCCTCGATGTCCTAGCCATGCTCCACTCTGGCAGGCATTGGGCCAAAAAACCTTGCACTTCTGGTACGTCTAGTTCGCGATCCGGCAGTTTCCGGACCGCCGCCATCGCGACATCTGCTCGCACGAGACGTTCCAGGTAGTCGTGGAAGTGTTCTGGGTCCGCACGGATTTCCTCAACTCCCGCAGCTTCTTTGCCGGTTTCTGCCCTATCCGGGCAAGTGAGCGACATTTCGATAGACACTTCTGCCATACTTTCTTTCTTATCTAACTCGCTATACTAGCTCAAGCATGCCCAAGTTCAAACTTCATTCCGAATTCAAGCCCGCCGGCGACCAGCCGGCGGCGATCGAGGCGCTGACCAAGGGACTAGGGAAGGGCTATCGCGACCAGACGTTGCTCGGCGTGACCGGATCCGGCAAGACCTTCACGATGGCGAACGTGGTCGAGCGGATCCAGAAGCCGACGCTTGTGCTGGCCCACAACAAGACGCTGGCGGCCCAGCTCGCCGCCGAATTCCGGGAGTTCTTCCCTGAGAACGCAGTCCAGTATTTCGTTTCCTACTACGATTACTACCAGCCGGAAGCCTACGTTCCGCAGTCCGACACCTACATCGAGAAGGACGCGGACATCAACGAGGAAATCGACAAGCTGCGCCACGCCGCCACGATGAGCCTGCTCACGCGGCCCGATGTCCTGATCGTGGCGTCGGTCTCCTGTATCTATGGCCTCGGTTCGCCGTCCGACTACGAGAACGTCCACATCACCCTGAAGCAGGGCGAGAGCCGTGACCGTGACAAGCTGCTCCGCCAACTGATCGACCTGCAATACGACCGGAACGAAATCGACTTCCGGCGCGGGAAATTCCGGGTACGCGGCGACGTGGTCGAGATCTTTCCGGCCTACGAGGACTTCGCGTACAAGCTCGACTTCTTCGGTGACGAGATCGAGAAGATCACGGCGATCGATTACCTGACCGGCGAGTTACTCGACACCAAACAGGAGCTGCACGTGTTCCCGGCCAGCCACTGGGTGACGACCAAGGACAAGCTCGGCGGCGCCGTGAAGCAGATCGAAACGGACCTGGAGCTGCGGCTCAAGGAGCTTACCGACACGGGAAGGATCGTGGAAGCCGAACGGTTGAAAGGCCGTACCAACTACGACTTGGAGATGATCCGCGAGACGGGATTCTGCTCCGGCATCGAGAATTATTCGCGGTACCTTTCGGGGCGGAATCCCGGCGAACGGCCGAGCTGCCTGCTCGACTACTTCCCGGATGATTACCTGATGTTCGTCGACGAGTCGCACATGACGATCCCGCAGGTCGGCGCCATGTACAGCGGCGACCGGTCCCGAAAGCAGACTCTGATTGATTACGGCTTCCGGCTGCCGTCGGCATTGGATAACCGGCCGCTCAAGTTCTCCGAGTTCGAGCGGATGGTGAAGCAGGCCGTGTACGTCTCGGCGACCCCGGCGAAGTATGAACGTTCGCGCTCGCAGCAGACAGCCGAACAGGTGGTGCGGCCGACCGGATTACTCGACCCGCCGGTGGAAGTCCGTCCGACGGAACATCAGATCGACGACCTGCTGGCGGAGATCAAGGAAACCGTTACCAAGGACCAGCGGGTACTGGTGACGACGCTGACCAAGAAGATGGCGGAAGACATGGCCGAGTTCCTGCGGGAAGCCGAGGTGAAGGTGATGCACCTGCATTCGGATATCGAGACGCTGGAGCGGACGGAAATCCTCCGATCGCTCCGGGCCGGCGAATACGACGTGGTGGTCGGCATCAACTTGCTTCGGGAAGGGCTCGACCTGCCGGAGGTGTCCCTGGTGACGATCCTGGACGCGGATAAGGAAGGATTCCTGCGGAGTGACACCGCGTTGATCCAGACGATGGGTCGGGCGGCCCGGCACCTCGACGGGCGGGTGATCATGTATGCCGACCGGGTGACCGATTCGATGCGGCGAGCGATGGACGAGACGGCCCGGCGCCGGGAAAAGCAGAAGGCGTACAACCAGGCGCACGGCATCACGCCGCAGGGCATCCAGAAGAAGATCGCGGCCGCCGTCCGGGCGGACGAGCAGATTGAGGAGCATGAAGCCGCGGAAGTGTTGGAAGACGCCAAGCGGCATGTGGACTTGCCGCCCGAGCAGATGAAACGCTATCTGCACGACCTCAAGGTGCAGATGGAACTGGCTGCAGAGAACCTGGAGTTCGAGAAGGCGGCGGCGCTCCGGGACCGGATCGGAGAGCTGAAGAAGAAAGCTAAGCACACCGGAGCATCAAGGTAGCTCATGACGATGCCGGATGAGCTGCTTTATTTGGTTGATTCCGAAGACAATGAAGTCGGAAAAATCTGGAAGTCCGAGGCGCATCGGGACCCTTCGAAGCTGCATCGCGAAGTAGGCGTATTTATTTACGACGACGCAGGACGGCTCCTGTTGCAGCGCCGGGGTTACGATAAATCGATGTACCCGGGACATTGGCAAGCGGCAGCCGCCGGGCATGTCCCGTATGGCGACACGTACGAGCAGGCGGCCCACATGGAACTCTCCGAAGAGATCGGATTCGACGTGCCCCTCAGGCAATTCGACAAAATCGTACTGGAAGACCCGAGCGAACGACGTTTTATGGCGCTGTTTATCGGTAGGTACGAAGGAGCGCCGGTACGGCCGCAGCAAAGCGAGGTCGCGGAGGCACGGTTCTTCTCAGAACAAGAATATCTCGCGATGAAACAATCCGGCGACAAGATCGTTCCGAAGTCCGCCGAACTAATTGAACGGTTTTGGGCCGAAGAGGCGGGTTCTCTGATGCACGCTCAGGATTGATATGGCAGTGCCTGGAGCAGGT
>JALYJZ010000048.1 GCA_030775025.1 bacterium | reverse complement strand
CCACGGTGGTGGCGAAGGGCAACAGCCGATCGGTCTCAAGGGACCGAAGACGCCGTCCGGCCTCTACACGCTCGGTCGCAAGACCCGTAAGAAGGGCCGTGCCATCCGGCGCGCCAAGCGGATCGTCCGCGACCGGCAACGGTAAGCGTCCGGCAGGTATGGCGGAACCGCGGCCTACGGGATTGTTGCGTGCGTAATTCGTGCGTATACTGAGAAAAGCGTGGTGAGAAAATCGCGCGGTAATACATCCGGCTAGTGGCAAAAGGCTAGTAGCCCGGGTGGAGTTTTGACGCTATGTCACGATCACTCAAAAAAGGACCATACGTAGATGAAAAACTGCTCCGCAAGGTGCAGGGCTTGAGTGCTGGTGACAAGGCCGTGGTCAAGACGTGGGCGCGCGCGTCGGCGATTTCCCCCGAATTCGTAGGCAAGACGTTGGCCGTGCACAACGGGAAGGAACACATTCCGGTCTACGTGACGGAGAACATGGTCGGGCACAAGCTCGGCGAGTTCGCTCCCACCCGGAAGTTCCGCAGCCACGGCGGTAAGGCGGCGAAGGAAGCCTGATGGAAGTCGCGGCGAAAGCACGGTTCCAGCGCGGTTCGGTCCGGAAGGTCCGGCTATTGTTGCAGCCGCTCCGCGGCATGCAGGCCGAACAGGCGATCCAGCAGCTCCGGTTGGCACCCCAGGCGGCCGCCCGTCCGTTGAGCAAGCTGATCGCGTCCGCGGTCGCGAACGCCGAACATAACTATTCGCTCGATAAGAAGCGGCTCGTAATCGACCGCATCAACGCCGACCAGGGACCCAGCTACAAGCGGTACCGGCCCGCGGCCCGCGGCCGGGCGCACGGCATCAAGCGGCAATCCTTCCACATGGCGGTGACGCTCCGTGACCTGCCGGAAGCCGGCGGTAAGCCGGCGAAGGCCGCGCCGAAGAAGCGGACGACGGCTGCCAAGACCGCCGTGAAAAAGACGGTCGCCAAGGCGGCCCCGAAGCGCAGCTCGAAGACGACGACCGGTCCCGAGGCGGCGAAACCGAAGGACCAGGCCCCGAAGCGCCAGGTCGCGCCGCGGAGCGGCCAGCCGGTCACACATCGTAAGTCTGAGAAGGGTACCGGACGAGGGAAGGGAGACTGATGGGGCATAAGGTAAATCCGAAGAGCTTCCGGCTGGGCATCGTCACCGACTGGAACACCCGTTGGTTCGGCGGCAGCGAATTCTCGAACCTGCTGGGCGAGGACATCGCCGTACGCGAGTACCTGGAGAAGAAGCTTGATCGCGCCAGCGTGGGATCGATCCATCTTGAGCGTTCGAAGAACCAGCTGATCGTGACGATCCACGCGGCCCGTCCGGGCGTGATCATCGGCCGGGGAGGCGCTGGCATCGAGGCGCTTCGCAAGGAACTCGGCAATCGCACCAAGGCCAAGCTCACCATCAACATCGAGGAAGTCCAGCAACCGGACCTGGCCGCCCGTGTCGTCGCGGAATCGGTCGCGAGCCAGCTCGAGAAGCGGATCGCGTTCCGCCGGGCGATCCGGCAGACGATCGACCGGGTGATGAAGGCCGGCGCCCAGGGCGTGAAGATCAGCGTAGCTGGCCGCCTCGGCGGCGCCGACATGGCCCGTCGCGAAGTGGCACACCAAGGCAAGGTGCCCCTGCATACGCTCCGGGCCGACATCGACTTCGGATACGTGCTCGCCCGCACCACGCACGGTGCGATCGGCGTGAAGGTATGGATTTACAAGGGCGAGGTCGGCGAATACGCGGAAAAGCAGAAGGACCAGCCCCGCTTCGCACCGCCGCGTACCGGTCAACAGGAAATCAGAGGAGGCTACGGTGCTCGCTCCGCGTAAGATGAAGCACCGCAAGGTGATGCGTGGCTCGATGAAGGGCCAGGCACAGTCCGGTAACCGGCTGGCCTTCGGCCGGTACGGCATCAAGGCGCTCTCCCGCGACTGGGTGACGGCGCAGCAGATCGAAGCCGCTCGCCGGGCGATGACCCGTCACGTCAAACGCGGCGGCAAGATCTGGATCCGGGTCTTCCCGGGCAAGCCGATCACCCAGACCGCTTCGGAGACCCCGATGGGCGGCGGCAAGGGTAATCCGTACGCGTTCGTGACCGTCGTGAAGCCCGGCCACGTGCTGTTCGAGATGGACGGCGTGGAGCAGGAAGTCGCCCTGGAAGCACTTCGGCTCGCTCGTCACAAGCTGCCGGTACGCACGAAGATCATCAGGAAGGAATTGGAGGACTGATATGGCGGAAGAACGGAAAGCCAAGCCCGCACAGAGCCAGGCTGCCGACGACGGCAAGCAGGCCAAGAAAATCCCGACGGATGCCGCCGGTATCCGCAAGGAGTTGGAAACGGCGCGGCGTGACCTTGCCTTACAGAAACTGGACTCCCCGGCTAGGCTCAAGCAGCTGCGCCGGGCATTGGCGCGGACGCTCACCAAGGAACGGCTCACCGCCGCCGGCAAGCAGGAGGCCGTCCGTGGCTAAGCAGATTACCGGTACGGTCGTCTCGAACAAGGCGGACAAGACCGTCGTGATCGCCGTGGAACGACGGGTGCGCCACGCGATCTACCGGAAGGCCTATACCGTTACCAAGAAGTTCATGGCGCACGACACAGACAATGCCTGCCAACCAGGGGACACCGTGACCATCGAAGCGACCCGGCCGCTATCCGCGCGCAAGCGCTGGAAGGTGATCGACCGGAAGCCGGCCGCGGAGGAGGGCGCCGCATGATCCAGGCCGAGACCAAGCTGAACGTCGCCGACAACACGGGCGCCAAGGCGCTCAAGTGCATCAAGGTGCTCGGCGGCTCGCGCCGTCGCTACGCCCGGCTGGGCGACCTGGTCGTCGCGTCAGTGAAGGAAGCCGCCCCCCGGGGAACGGTCAAGAAGAAGGACGTGGTGAAAGCGGTCGTCGTCCGTCAGCGCAAGGAACACGGCCGGCGTGACGGCTCAAGCATCCGTTTCGACGAGAACGCGGTCGTGATCGTGAATGACGACGGGCAGCCGAAAGGCACCAGGATCTTCGGGCCGGTCGCCCGCGAGCTCCGCGACCACGGCTACACCCGGATCGTCTCACTGGCCCCGGAGGTGCTCTGATGAAGTTCCGCAAGGGCATGCAGGTGGTCGTGATCGCGGGCAAGGACCGCGGCAAGACCGGCGTGATCGAAGCGGTGCTGCTGGAGCGGGAACGCGTGGTCGTCGGTGGAGTGAACATCATGAAGAAAGCGGTCAAGGCGTCGGGGAAGACCCGTCAGGCCGGCATCGTGGAGTTCCCTGCACCGATCCATGCGTCGAACGTGATGGCGGTCGACCCCAAGTCGGGCAAGCGCACCCGGATCGGACACAAGTTGACCAAGGCGGCCTCCGGCAAGGTCCGGAAAGTGCGGATCGCCAAGAAGTCTGGCCAGGAAATCACTGTCGGAGGTGGCACATGAACGTCGTCAAAGAATCGTTCAAAACGGTCAGTGACGAATTGGCCAAAGAGCAGAACCGGATGGCCGTACCGCGTCTGGGCCGGATCGTGGTGAACGTCGGTACCGGCAGCCGTAAGGATGACAAGGCCTACAAGGAGATGGTCGTCGAGAGTCTGGTCAGGATCACTGGCCAGAAGCCAGCGGTCACCAAGGCACGTACGTCGATCGCCGGTTTCAAGCTGCGCGAGGGTCAGGAGATCGGGGCCAAGGTAACGCTGCGGGGCGGACGGATGGAAGACTTCTTCTACCGGCTGGTGCACATCGCGCTGCCGCGGGTCCGTGACTTCCGCGGCGTGTCGCCGAAGGGCTTCGACGGCCATGGCAACTTCAGCCTGGGACTACGCGAGCACACGGTCTTCCCGGAGGTATCTTCCGAAGACATCTCGCAAGCGCACCCGCTAGGCATTACCATAGTAACGACGACCGACGACGACGCTGAGGCGTTCGATCTCTTGAAGCGCCTCGGGTTTCCATTTGCCGAAGGTCAGTCGGGAAAATAACGAATCGATATGGCACGTAAAGCACTCATCCTCAAGGCACAGCGCACTCCGAAGTTCAGCACGCGGAACGTGCGTCGTTGCACGCGCTGCGGACGCCGCCGCGGGTATCTCCGCGACTTCAACCTGTGCCGGATCTGTTTCCGGGAGCTCGGCTCCCGCGGGAACATCCCGGGCGTGAAGAAAGCGAGTTGGTAGCGTATGACGATGACCGATCCCATTGCAGACATGCTTACCCGGATCCGGAACGCCGTGGCGGTCCGGAAGGAATCCGTGCGCGTACCCGCCTCGAAGCAGAAGCGGGCGATCGCCGACGTCCTGGTCAAGGCCGAATACCTCACGAAGGTGGAGACCGATGAACGAAATCTGGTACTTCACTTCGCGGGAGAACGGCGGTTCGAGGGGTTGAAGCGGATCTCCTCGCCGGGCCGCCGGTTCTACGCGAAGAGCCGCGAGCTGCCGCGCGTCCGGCGCGGCATCGGCATCGCGATCATCTCGACGCCGCAGGGCGTGATGACGGCGGACGAAGCGCGGAAGCGGAAGCTCGGCGGCGAAGTACTGGCGGAGGTGTTCTGATGGGCGATATCGTGATGAGCCGGATCGCCAAGGTGCCCGTACCGATGAAGGACGGGGTGACGTTTTCCGCCGAAGGCGACCAGATGTCGGCTAAGGGTCCTGCCGGAGAGATCCGGAGGCATTACCCTGCCACGCTTGTGAAGCTGCAGCGGGCGGACGGGACGGTCAGCGTGACGCCGGTCGACGGCAGCCAGCGCGCTCGCGCTGCCTCAGGCCTCGTCCGCAGCCTGGTAGCCAGCCTCATCACTGGTGCATCCGAAGGTTTCACCAAGCAGCTCGTGTTCAACGGCGTGGGATACCGTGCCGTCGTGCAGGGTGACAAGCTCGTGCTCAGCGTGGGCTATTCGCACCCCGTCGAGTTAGAGATCCCCAAAGGCACAAGCACGGAAGTAAAGAAGAACGTAATCAGCGTGAAAGGGGCCGATGCCGAGCGGGTCGGTCAATTCGCCGCGGAAATTCGCGCGACCAGGCTTCCGGAACCATACAAGGGCAAGGGCATCAAATATGCTGATGAACACGTCCGGCGCAAGGCCGGCAAGGCCGCGAAGGGAGCCGAATAATGAAGACGCTCGCTCGGTC
>JALYJZ010000047.1 GCA_030775025.1 bacterium | reverse complement strand
CCCGCTCGACATCGCCGACCGTCCGCCGGACGAGGCCGCGGAACTTCCCGATACCGTGGTCGCGATGCGTGATCAGCTGGCCGGCCTCAAGCCGCAGGTTGAACTTGTCGGAGTGCCGCTTCTTGCGCTGCGACGGCTGATGGATGATCTCGGACGGCGTGAAGACGATCCACTGCATGCCCGGCACGGCCACGCCTTCCGTGATCGGCAGCCGTACGTCCTCTACGCCTTCCGGCAAGTCGGACGGCGGCCCCTCCCAGCGGGCCAGTCCCACGCACCAGGCATCGTCCTGGTACCGCTTGATCAGGTCATGCAGCTCTCCCCGATTGTGCGTCACGTCGGCGCGCCGCCACTCGAGCTGCACCACGGACTCCTCCTTCTTGAACGTGAAACAGAGCTGGGGCAGTCCCTGCAGTCCCTCCGCGGCATCCAAGAGATATTCCTCCCCGGCGATACAGGCTCCGGCAAGCTTAATATAGTCCTGGAGCCGGGCGGGACCCTTCGGGTCGGTGACGGACGCCGGGAAGAACCGGGCCTGCGGTAAATCGACCGTTTCGCTGGCTTCCGTCCGGACGATCGATTCGATGACATCTCCGAACCATTCGATGCGATGCGGGAACCGGTCACCGATTCCCCACACGCCGATCGACCCGCCGACGCGATGGAACGTCCCCGCCCGCTCAAGGTCAGGGTCGGGATCATAGCCGGCATCCACCAGGGCTTTCGCCACATCGTCCGGAGAGATTCCCTGGCCCTTCCGGTACGTCTTGGTCAGCGCGTCATACCGGCGAACGCCGATCAACGGAACCGCCAAGAGATCCGGCGGCACCAGGTGGAGTCCGGACTTGTTACCCAGGACCTGGGCGACCCCGACGGCCACTTCATACGACTCCCCGGAAACCTCGCGCGGCCACGGCACGGCGATGCCTGGTGCGAACAGGTGTTCGGAAGTCACTACGATGAACGGACGTTGGACCTTACGTGCCAACGAGAGCAACAGTAATTCACGGACGCCCCGACTGGTATCACCGACCCGGAGGGTACCCTCCATGAGCCGTTCCGCGTATTCCGCGATCTCCGGCTGGTCGAGCAGGTGCTTGAAGAACGAACCGTTAGACATCCAACCACTCCGTTATCCGTTGCGCGGCGGCCTTGCCGATTTCCGGCAGGCGCTCCGCTTCCGCTTTAGAAAATCGCTGCAGGACGAAATCCGACGCATCCATCCCGTTCTGCGGGCGACCGATCCCGACCCGCAGTCGGGAAAAATCACCGGTACCGAGCTGTTCCGCGATGTCTTCCAGGCCTTTATGTCCGCCGCTGCCGCCGGTATCCCGCAGCCGCAATTCGCCGAACGGCAAATCAAGGTCGTCGGAAACGACTAGGAGATCCGCCGGCTCCAGCTTGTAGTACCCCATCAACCGGCCGACTTCCGTGCCGCTCCGGTTCATGTATGTCGTCGGCTCGGCGAACAACGTCGTTCCCGACCGGCGCAGCCGTGAGGGCTTCCGGTCCGTCGGCTCCTGGATCAGATCGGCGCCATGCTCTTCCGCGTAGGTGCCGACGATCATCCAGCCGACGTTATGACGGGTGCCGGCATACCGCTCGCCGGGATTGCCGAGTCCCACGACCAATTTCTCGGGAGCGCTCATGCCGACTCCTTCCGACGCTTACGGAAGTCCAGCCGGACGGCGGTGCCGAGCAAGTCGAACTCTTCCCTCAGTACGCCGGCGACATGTCGGCGCTGCGGTTCCTTCCAGAGCTGGGGCTGATTCACGAAGCAAGCGAACGTGGGTGGCCGGTCGCCGGTCTGGGTGAGGTAGAACAAGCGGGCCCGGCGCCTGCCGCCGGCGTACTCGTTCAGGCGTGTCTGGACCACCCTGTTCAATTCCGGCGTCGGTATCCGCGTACCGGATGCAGCATAGACGTCCTGAACGGCCCGGAGCAGACGGTCGGTCTTCTCACCGGTCAGGGCGGATAGGAAGACCACCGGCGGTGATGGCAGGAACGGCAGGCGCTTACGGAGTTTCCCGAAGAACCGCTCTTGGACGTCCGAGGCTTTCTCTACCTGGTCCCACTTGTTCAACGCGATCACGAGTCCGGTGCCCGAATCGAGGATGTGCGAGGCGATGTGGGCGTCTTGCAGCGTGGGACCCTCCGTCGCATCGATCAACAGCACGGCCACGTCGGCCTCGGCGATCGCGCGGAGCGTCCGGAGCAAGCTCCAGTACGGGATGCCCGGGCGGGCACGGGAATGCTTCGCCATGCCGGCCGTATCCAACAGGCGCCACTCGCCTTCCGCCACCCGGAGGCGTCGTTCCGTCACGTCCCGGGTGGTATGTGGCTCCTCGCTGGTCACGGCAGCCTCGGAGTCGGTCAACCGGTTCATCAAGGTGGACTTCCCAGCGTTCGGCCTACCGACGATGGTAAAGGAAGGGGTTCGATCGACGTTGGTCTCCGTCCCGGCACCGGTCTTGCCGACGATCAGGTCCGCCAGGTCTCCCGTGCTACGGCCATGTAACGCGGAGACCGGAACGACTGCGTCGAAACCAAGCCGATGGAACTCACCGACCGAGGATTCGAGGCGGGCATTATCGACCTTGTTCACGACCACGACGACCGGGACCTGCTGCCGACGCGCCAAGGCGGCGACCGCCCGGTCACCGGCAGTCAGGCCGTCCGGGGCAGCGACCAGGAGGAGGATCAGGTCGCTCTCGGCGAGCGCCACCCGCACCTGCTCGTCCACCGCTTGCGGCAGGTCGGCACGTGCCTCGGTCAATCCGCCGGTATCGACGACCGTAAACCGCTTCCCTTGCCATTCGGCCTCGGCATAGATCCGATCACGCGTGGTGCCGGGAAGGTCGGCCGTGATCGCCCGGCGTTCGCCGAGCAGGCGGTTGAACAGCGTGGACTTGCCGACGTTGGGGCGGCCGACGATGGTCACGATGGGTATATGGTGGGACATCTGAGATTCACGCCGAGCGACCCGCAACAGCGGACCGCCGTTGGAATCGGCGCGTAGTTACCAAACAGAGACGCCGGTGGCGCGAAGACGCCACCCGACAGCGCTATTGTAGCAAGATTATTACCGTAGGCAAGGAATTTTCACCACTTGAACGAGCGGAGTGCCCAATCGAGCATCGCTTTGTTTTCCTGGAACCGGTCCGGCGAGTCGAGCACGATCGCGAGCAGCCGACGATCGCCCCGTTCCAGCACGTTGACCAGCGAAGGCCCGGCCGCGTCCGAGGTGCCGGTCTTCAGGCCGGCGATCGGCAGGTACGAGTCGAGCAGCAAATCCGTCGAGAACAACCTGAACTCGGTCCGTTCGGGACTCGGGTTCTCAGGGGTCGGCTTCCGGGCATTCAGCGCCCGGACGGTCCGTTCGGTATCAGCCACGACGGCACGGATCCGGGGCTCTTGGAGCACTGCCTGCGACAAGATCACCAAGTCACGAGCCGAGCTGACGTTCTCACCTTTCGCATACCCACTGGCATTGAAAAAGCGGGTCTCCTGCATGCCGAGCGCGTGGGCTCGTTCGTTCATCACTTCCACGAACTCATCTTCCGAACCGGAAACCGCATGTGCCAGCGTCTCCGCGGCGTCATTCCCCGAGGTGATCAGCGCCCCCGCAAGCACGTCGTCGGCCCGCAGACGGTCCCCTTTTTCAAGACCCATCAATGATTCCTCGGGCGAATTCGAGAGTTCCGGTGCGACGACCTCCTGTCCGGGCGTGAGCCGTTCCGTGGCGATCAGGGCAGTCATCAGCTTGCTGATGCTGGCGATCGGCCGTTGGGAGGCGGGATCCTTCGCATACAGTTCGTGGCCGCTTTCCAGATCGACCAGAAGCGCACTTCCGGCTTCGACCACCGGTTCCACCGCGGACGAGCGCTTCTCCGGGAAAGGCGCCGGTGCGTTCGCTGCTACCGTGCGTCCGGCCGTTTCGGCCGGTTGCGCTTCCGGCAATACGCCGGGGAATCCCGCGCTGACGAACACCAGCGTGCCCAGCCAGAGCTGCGTGAACCAGTCCATCAGGCCGCCGACGTGCTGGCTTCTTTTAGTCGCACCTCAAGTTCTTCTGGTACCGGCGGTAATTCGTCCTTGGATCCGAGGCCAAGGTGTTTGAGGAGTTCAATCGTGGTGTCGTAGAGGATCGGCCGGCCGGGCTCCTGTTTGCGGCCGACTTCCGCGATCAGTCCGCGGATCGCGAGGGTCCGGACCGGAGCCGCCGACTGTACGCCGCGGATCGACTCCACCTCCGGGCGGGTAACCGGTCCCCGGTACGCGATAATCGCCAGCGTTTCCAATGCCCCCTTCGATAGTCGTCCGCGGAGCTCCCGCTTAAGGAACGTACCGACGACGTCGACGGCTTCGGGCGCAGTCACGAGCTGCGCTTCCTTCTCCCCGATCACCACCCGAATGCCTCGGTCCGCGTACTGCCGCTGGAGCCCCACCAACGTTTCCTGAAGCTCCTTACGCGCCACGCCGGTGACCGCAGACAGGTCGGTGAACCGCACCGGCTCTCCGGCCGCGAAAAGGATACTCTCGACGGTCTGTTCGGGGCTCAGGCCGGACACAGCATGACTCCCTTTTCATCCTGCACGGTCAGGACCTCCTGCTTGATCAGCTCGAGTATCGCCAGAAACGTGACGATCATCCGCACCCGCCCGGTAACGTCCTTGAAGAAAGAACGGAACCCGATCGGGCCTTCCAGCAGACGCTGGCGGACCTCGCCGATACACTCGTCGATCGTGACCTGCTCTTCAAGTGTTTCTTCCGGCAGACGTTCGGGTGCCGGAAGCTCGGCCAGCAGCGACTGAAACGCCCGATGGAGACCGGTCAGGTCCACGCCGTCGGTCACGAGCTTGCGCGGCGGCTCTATCGGCAGCGCCGAGCGGCCGATGCTCCGTCCCGCTTCCTCCACGCGTGTTCCCAATGCCCCTGCCAGTTCCTTGTACACCTTGTATTCCGCAAGGCGTTGCGCGAGGTCGTCGGCCTCGGGAATCTCTTCGGCTTCGACGGGCAACAGCGCCCGTGACTTCAGTACGACGAGCCGCGCGGCGATCACCAGGTAGTCGGAGATCTCCGACAAGTTCTCGCGGGACAGCGTCCGGACCTGCCCGAGATACTGGTCCGTCACCTCGGCC
>JALYJZ010000046.1 GCA_030775025.1 bacterium | reverse complement strand
CTGCTGGTCCGGCTGTGGCTGATCAGCCATTGCTGCCTCCTTCCTGGGTCGGGGGTTCCGGCATCGACGGCGGCATATCCGCGTAAGCTGCGGATTCGGTCTCGGGCTCCATCGGGGCAGGGTTCGACTGAGGGGTCTGGCCGGCGGGTCCGGTCGGCATCTGTCCGTGACTGGGTCCCTGGACGGTCGGTGCCGTCAGCTCGTCCACGTTGACCAGGCGTTGCTTGGTGGCGGTCTGCGGGTTGTAGATGCTGTAGAACAGCTCTACCAGCTCCTCGGAGTTGAGCTGGGCGGCGCGGACACCGAGCGCACCGAGTCCCGACGCCACCGCTTCGGTCCGCTGCAGGAGTTGGCTGCGATAGTTCTGGAAGGTGGCTTCATGCTGCGCCTGTTCTTTGGCGGGCTGCGAATTTGTCGCGAACAGCTTTCCCAGGCCCTTGGCCGGTTCGGTGGCCGGCGGGAAGTACGGCACGACCACGTAGAATCGCTTGTCCATGATGTTCGTGACGGAAATCAGCCGGGAAATGAACTCGCCGTATTCGATAGTCTGGAGCTTCACTAGTTCGATTTGCTGGTCGTCGGCCCGCTTCTTCAGCTTGTCGAGATAGTAGTCCAGGTCGAGTCGCCGCGAGTGGATCAGGATCTGGATCGGGAAGTTCAACGAGTTTAGGAAGCGCTGGTAGGCGTAGATCATCGCATCCTGTTCCTCGCTCGACTTGAGTGCGAAGTTCACGGCGCTGGTCATCAGTACCGCGCGGAGCGAGCCGTCCTTCAGGACGACGACCCCGTCCTTGATCTCGGAGATGTTGAGATACGCCTGCGTGGAAGCCGCTTCCTGCTTCCGTTGTTCCTGCTGCTTGGATTTGTTCTGATCCGCCATGTCAGGCTCCTTGTCCCGTCGGTTTAGGAGCGATGTCTTGCTGCGGGGAACGCATCGGCCGATCGGGGGATTTCCCGCCTAGGACGCGGTCGAGATCGGAGCTGGCCCGGTCGGAGCCGACGCCTTCTTCTTCGCGCTCCAGGATGTCCTGGGGCGCCTCGGTCTGGGCCATGAAGATGTTCAGCTTCGGCTTGGCCTCCACGTTGCTGGTAATTCGGCCGGTCGTTTCCGCCGCATCCACCTCGCTCCAGCCTCGTGCGTCCACGATGTGTGAGAGGCGCGCGAGCTTGGAACGGATTTCTTCCTCCGACGGCGCTTCGCTCGTGACTGTGGGCGGAGCCTGTTGGTCCTCCAGTCGGATCTCGCCAAGGCTGGGCATCCGTTTCCAGGCACGCTGCGAGGGACGTACGTAAAACGACAGGAATGAGCTGATGAACTTGGCGAACGGCTGTTCGTTGGGGCGGATAAAGACGAACGCTCCGGCGATGAGCCAGGTGAACGAGGCGACCAGGTAGAATGCGGCGGGCGAGAGCGTATAGAACGTGCTGAACGAGATGAACGTCACCAGGCCGGCTGCGAGCAGGTAGAGGAACTGCTTGAGCGTGAACGGCCCGAGGATCTTGTCCTCAAGCTCGACGTTTTGGGGGATTTTGTAGCTGCTAGCCATGTTGGTGTTAGGGGTACACTATCCGCGAAAATTAACTAAGATTAACACTTTTTAGCTGAAATGTCAATGGTCAGGGAGGGTGAGTTCATATCGTGGGGTGGTCCAGCGGAAGCCCGAGCGAACGCCGCCCGTCCTGGTACTTCCTGACCACGGCGCCCTCGGTACCGCGCTGCTTGGCCACCTCGGCATGGTAGGCGGCATCGGTGTCGAAGTCGGCCCGGTTTACGCTACTGCTAAGCAGCCCCTGCTGAGCGACCTCGTAAGCCAGCCGCTGCTTCTGAGCGGAGTGGAACTTGTTCCGGGCGCTTGCGTCGGAAGCCTCGGACAGCCGCACGCCGTCGAGGTTACGCATAACGCGCAGATAGCGGCTGTCGCCCCCGAGCGCCCCCTGCAGGACGTTCGTATCAATGCCACGCAGCGTGTCGGAATCCATCAGCTGGGTCTTGATGTCCAGCGAGCCGAAGTTGATGCGGTCGCCTGAGCGTTCGTACGAAGAAATCAGCGGATCGCCCTTATGGAGCTGCTGGTAACCGGTCCACGCGAAGTTCTTCGGTCCCTGGAGCATATGTTCGTCGACGTATTCGGCCTGGGCCAGCTCCTTGAAGGCCGCCGCCGAATTGATGCGGTTTTGGGCCAGCGCGTACTCGGTCGCGTCCATTTCCATGCGCTGGTCCGGGTCGCCGCTCGGGTGCTCGGCGAAGTACCTCCCGCCCTCCTGGACCGTTCCGTACTTATAGCCGTGAGCGATCCGGTTCTTGGCGGAGATCGACAGCGGGATCATCTCCTTCTGTGCCTGGTTCACCATGGACTCAAGCGCCGCGACCTGCTGTCCCTGGGACATGCCGGTCAGCGTGCGGGTGAGACCCTGGCCGCCGGGGCCGACCTGGTTAAGAGATTCCGCCATCGCGATCCGGTTGTGAGCCGCAGCCAGCATAGCGTCCTGTTCCTGGCTATCTTTGCGTTGTTTGAAGAAAGCCTTGGTTTCGCGGCCGCGCTGTCCGAAGGTCTTGCCGCCGGGGCCCGGGAGCATACCGGCCACGCCCAGGCCGCCCTTGCCGCCGATTCCGCCGACCCGCTTGCCTTGGCCAGCCGCCATGCTGGCAATTCGTCCGCCGAGGGCCAGCGGCACGGCCACGGCCGCGATTACGATCGCGGCGAAGAAGAGTGCCTGGATAATCGCGGTCGCGCCGTCGTTGCCGGCATCCGCGCCGTTCAGGATCGCGGGGAGCATCAACGAGCCGATGAAGAGCATCAGGAAGGCGACCGGCGCCATATAGACCCAGCGGATGTACGTCTGGAGCAGGTTCCGCGACTCACCGCGCGTGAACGGAAGCACCATGAAGAGGAAGAGGACGGGTGACAGCGCGGCCAGGATCCAGATCACGACCATCCGGACGATGAAGAAGAACAACAGGATCGCGAGCGCGACAAGAATGATCACCGACGCCAGGAGAAGCACGACGCTTTCCCCGAACCCGTCGGCGAGGGACCCGAGCTCTCCCTGTAGCCCTGCCGCTCGCTCGATCAAACCACGGGAGCTTTCCAGGAACGGCTGGCTCAGTACCGTGGCGGTATTCGCCAGGATATTCGCGAAGAGGAAGCTGAAGTTGACGGCCAGCACGGAGAAGACCAGCAGTGGCAGCAGCTGATGGACGCTATATTTCTGCGGCTCGATCCGGAGGATGGACGAGAGTGCCATCGCGACCAAGACGAGGATGAAGATCAGGTTCACGATGTCACGGACGACCGTCCAGGCCTGAGTCAGTCCCACGTTGTCGTTCATGTCTCCCACGTCGAGGGCCCAGCTGAGCGCGGACAGCACGCTGCTGGAGAGCCGCGTGATGATCTCTGAGATCTTTTGCAGGGCTTTCGAGAACGGATCCCCATCCTCGGCGCCGGAGAGGAAACTGGCGTCGTCGCCGGTGGTGTCGAGGTCGTTCTCCTTCGCCCAGTCCAGGGCTTCGTCGCCCTGCATCGAGCCCAGGAACCGCGCCAGCTCCGAATCGCGGAAGCCTTCGAGGTCAGCAGCCTTGAGGTCCTTGATCTCGTACCCGTCGTTGGTGAGTCCCACGATCAGTCCCGAGCTCGGATCCTTACCCTCGTTCACCCGGTAGATGAACCGGAGCGGGGAACCGGCCGGTTCGTCCCCGAGGAACGGGCGGAAGATGTAATCCCAACTGTCCTTCACGCCGTGCTTGCGGTCGGTATGGTGGACGGTGGTCAGTCGGAACTGTACGGCATCCGGGGAGCCACGGTTGCACCGCCCGCCGCCCGGACCGCCCCGTTCGGTACAGATGGTGATGGCGAGCCCGTCTCCGGACGCGGAGCGGGAGTTGGCCGGCAGGACGTACTGGGACGTCGGGATGGTTTCACCGGAAACCCCGAAAAGGTCACGCGCATTGTTGACCGTGTTCGCGGCACGTAGGCCGCTCTTCAGCTCGTCGCCGGTGAGGGCCTGGGCAGGTTCCGCCGCCAATCCCAGCGCGAGCATGACGAACAGGCCTCCGAGGGCCGCTGCACTGAGCCGTCTGATTCGTTCAGGTAACCGCATGTATCGTATTTAGGAAAGACTTCATTGTACCGCTCTGGCCCTTTAGGTGAAGTCGTGCCGTTTCTCGTTTCCGGCGCAGATCCGCCGCGTGTCGGCATGGTTTTCGGTCTACCCAAAAAGCGCTCAATCATGGCATAATTGAGCGTTGCGGTCAAGAGGGGGCGATCAATGGATGGTGGCGTCGCTCCGGTCGTGGGAGTCCAGGACGGACTGGTTGGTGCTCGCGTCGCTGAATCCGTTGGCCGCGGCAAATCGCTGCATGAGCTCGCGCTGCTGGTCTTGCGGCATGGAATTCCGGTGGCCGCGGGTGACGGCGTACGCAGCACGGGTCTTGTCCAGCTTGCCGAGCGCGGCCGCCGCCGTGCGGTGATAATCTGTATTCGCTCCGGCCTTGCCCTCGGCATGGTCGACCGCTGCCTGCAGGAAGGTGCTGTGGTCCCACTTCTTTATGTCGTCGGGAGAAGCGAACTGTACCTTGGCGTCGGCCGTTCCCTGTCGGTACTTCTTGTTACGGTCAAGCGCCGCCTGCGCCGGGTCGGATACGTTAAGCTGCTGCAGACCGCTGCCCGCGTAGGACTCGGTAAGGTCGTGGGTCGCCAAGCCGGCCTGGGAAAGTTCCGCGAATGCCGCTTCGGACGCCTGCCGCTTGGATGCGAAGTCGGCCTCGTCAGCAGTGAGCTGGCCAAGTGAGTTTCCTTCGCCGTCGAAGACCTCGTCTCCAGCGCCCAGGCTGGAGTTACCGTGCGCCCAGGCGATACGTCGCTTGCCGGCCGGCGTAACGGTAGCCATTTCCTTCTGGTAGCGGCCAATCGCGCGCTGTTGGGCGATCGTGCGCTGGCCTGGCGTGGCTCCGCTCAGGCGGCCGACGCCCTTGCCCTGTCCGGTCTGCTCCTCGAGGTGGGCCATCGCCGCCTTCTGGCGCAAGTCACCTCGCGAACCCTCGGCATAGGACTTTGGCTTTTTCAGGCCGAGGCCATATCCGGTTGCCCGTGCGCGGGTAGCCAGCGACGTCCCGCCTGGACTGACCCGGCCGACCGTCCCGGCAAGCACGGCACCCGCA
>JALYJZ010000045.1 GCA_030775025.1 bacterium | reverse complement strand
GCGCCCGGCTCATCGCCATCCGTTCGAGTTCGTCACTAATCGTCAGGACCTCGAAGATGCCAATGCGTCCGGCGAAGCCGGTACCGTTACACTCGGCGCAGCCTTTGCCTTTCATGAACAGCCATTCCCGCTTCGGCGATAGGCTTTCCTTGGCATGCTCCGGCAATCCCTTGAGAACCTCCTGCACCGCGTCGAGCGTGGCCTGGTCCGGCTTGGTCTCCGCCGCGCAGTGGGCGCAGATCTTCCGCACCAGCCGCTGCGCGATGATCGCATTGATCGCGTTAGCGAGTAGGAAGGGCCGGACGCCGATGTCGGTGAGGCGGGGGATCGCGGTCGGGGCATCGTTGGTGTGAAGCGTCGAAAGCACGATGTGGCCTGTCAGTGAGGCCTGTATCGCCTGGTCGGCGGTCTTGTTGTCGCGGATCTCGCCGATCATCAGCACGTCGGGGTCGAGCCGCAGCACCGAGCGGAACCCTTCGGCGAAATCGTACCCGTGGGCAGGATCCACCTGCGACTGCATCACGCCGGGCATTCGGTACTCCACCGGGTCCTCCAGCGTCACTAGCTTCTTGGTGGGATCGTTAAGCCGCGTAAGCAGCGAATAGAGCGTAGTGGTTTTGCCGGAGCCGGTCGGACCGCATTCCAGCACCATGCCCTGCGGGCGGTCGATCGCCGCCAGGACTTTCTTGCGGGCCTCGCCCGTAAGACCGAGCGAATCAAGCGTGATGCCCGTCGCGTCCCGATTCAACAGACGCATGGTGATCGCCTCGCCATACTGGGAAGGCATCGTCGCCACGCGGACATCGAGTTCGCTGGTCCGCTCCTGCTGCTTGTCCGTGATCGTGAACCGGCCGTCCTGCGGCAAACGGTTCACGTCCAGCTTGAGCTTGGCCAGGAACTTCAGCCGGGAAAGCAGGCTTTGCAGGATGTCGGTCTTGAAGTCGGCGACGGTATGCAACACGCCGTCGATCCGATAACGGATCCGCACCCCTTCGTCCATCGGTTCGATGTGGACGTCCGAAGCGCCCACCTTCACCGCACCGGTCAGGAGCGTGTCGACGACCTTGGTCGTCGGTACGTCCTTGATCCGTGACCGGAGGTCCAGGAACGACTTGATGTCCGTCTCGAACGATTCCTTCTCCTTCTCATCGACGGACACGTCCGAGGTCGAGGCCCGCGCCTGGGGCAGCTCGTCGTACAGCTTGATCGCATAGCGGTAGGAATCCTCACCGATCGCCGAGATGAGGTAATCATGATCAGTCGCCCGTTTGAGCGATTCGAGCACTTGTGCGGTCTGCTTGGTGCCGGGGTGCCGGACACCGATCCGCACCTTGTTACCGACCTTGATATAGGAAATTACGCCGTACTGTTCCGCGATTTCCCGCGGAATCAGACCAAGCACTTCCGGACTGATCGGATACCCCAGCAACCGCACGAACGGGAGGCCGGCCTTCTTGGCGGCGTCGCGTTGCTCCTGTTCGACCTTTTCGGCCCTGAATTGATCGACCACCCGGCTCACGTTGCCGCGAGCGAACAAGTCGAGGTCGTCGTCATCGTCTTTCTTCTGGCTCGAGGGTGCCGAGCCGGATTCCTGCACGACCCGTTTGCTGCTCTTGACCGAGGGACTCACCGGCGACAGCTTCTCGCGCTGCTCACCGTCCCGCCCCTGGAGCGAATCGCGGGATTCCTCCTTCGGGGGCGGCGTACCCGCGGTACCGCCCAAGCCCTTGCGGACGAAGTCCTCAAGTTTAGCTTGCTCCCGAGGTGTAAGATCGCGTGACATGGAAATTACGTAACTATAACATTTTTAGACGTTTTTGTCAATGCCGAAAGAGCCCATCATGGCAGGACGGACGGGAGTTTTCAATCGCGTGCGCGGGACGGGATCAGATGGCGGGCTGGGCGCCCGGCTCGAGACGACCGGGACCGAGCGGATCGTAGCCGTTCTTTACCTCGTCACCGTCCGAGTGTCCGTCCTCGTCCGTATCGGCACGCTGGGGATCGGTCTGGTAGAGCGACTCTTCCGAGTCCGTGAGGCCGTCCCGGTCGGTATCTGCTCCTTCGCCGGGATTTGCATCGCCCTCAAGTAGGGAGGACAGTTCGGAAACCGGCTTGGCGCCTTCCGGAACGGTGATGGCCGGCACGTCCTGGTTATAGTTTTTGAATGAAAGCTCAATGGTCAGCGTGCTGCTTCCGGTCTCGCCCTCTCCCGAGAGACCGCCGGTGATTTTTCGGGGCAGATAATCGCTTTTCCCGATCCACAGGTCGCCGGGCTTGAATTCAGCTTCTTCCAGCGCGTCGTCAAGCTCTTGGCGCTGGTCGTCGTTCATCTCCTTGTCCTCGACGATCCGGTAGAGTTCGGCCGCGAGCGTCCGGAGCTTCCCTTCGTCCACCCGATAGCCGATCCGGTGGGTCGCCGTGCCGTCCACTTCTTCGCTGCCCTTCTTTTCCAAGGTCAACGCACCGGACTTCCGGAATGCCTCGCTCACCCGACGCTGCTTATCCTGGCTCAGCCACTCCCGGCTTTCCCCGGCGATGTCCACGCCGGTCTCTTCCTTCACGGATTCCGGGTCGGCTTCGAACCACTGGTCCTTGAATTCCTCCAGTGAAACGATGCCGAACGTCGGCACCTTATTCAGCTTGAAGTAGCTCGTGTCGCCGATGTTGCGGAGTTCCCCCTCGGCGGAAATATCCAATCCTTCCATGCCGACTGCGACCGCGAGTAATCCTTGGAACTTCGGTTCGTCGTCGTTCCGAACATCGATGGACCCCTCCGAGCTAAAGCTGAAGGTGGTATCCTCCGCGGACGGACGCTCGGTACCTGGGCTGACACAGGATATGGCAGGATCGGCGTCCGGCGCACCGCAGGTTATGTCCGGCGTTTGCGGTTGTTCGAAACTTCCTTTCATCTCGCCGGCGTATTCGAATGCTTCGACGCTCTCAAGCCGGTCGAACATCGTTCCCACGATCCGTTCCGGCGTCTGGTAGAGGTACAGGTACGTCGCAATACCACCGGCGATGAGGGCGACCGCCGCCGCGCCGGCGATGAGGAACGGCTTAGGAATCCGGAATCGCCGGACGGGTGCCGCGGGGGATGCCGCCGCGCTTACCGCCTCCTGATTGGCCGCGGCGGCGTGATACGCCTCTTCTTGGGCGGCTTCCGCGGCACTATCCATGTCTGTTCGTTCGATCACTGGTTTGGTTTAAAATTGCCTAATCCTAGCATCTTTTAAGCAACCAGTCAAGTCCCTGCGGAACATTCACTCATATTCAATCGTGCCGGGCGGCTTCTGAGTCACGTCATAGAGAACGCGGTTCACGCCGGCCACTTCGTTGACGATCCGCGACGAGACTTTCTCCAGCACTTCGGGTGGAAAGCGGTACCAATCCGCGGTCATGCCGTCCACCGAAGTGACGGCGCGCAGGCTGACGATGTCCTCGTACGTGCGGGCGTCGCCCATCACCCCGACGCTCTTGACCGGCAGCAGCGCCGCGAACGCCTGCCAGATGTTGTCGTACTCGCCACCAGTCCGCAGCTCCTGCTGGTAGATCGCATCCGCGGCCTGGAGGGTCCGGACGCGTTCCGGCGTGACGTCGCCGAGGATTCGAATCGCCAAGCCGGGGCCGGGAAACGGGTGGCGCCCGACGAGGTGCGCCGGGAGGCCCAGCTGGATACCGAGCTCCCGGACCTCGTCCTTGTAGAGTTCTCCCAGCGGTTCGACGATCTCCAGTTTCAGCTTCTCCGGCAGCGTCAGGTTGTGGTGGCTTTTGATCTTCGCGGCATGTTTGGACGGCTGCGCCGACTCGATTCGATCCGGGTAGATCGTTCCCTGGGCCAAGAAGCGGACTTCGGCAGTTTGGCCAATCCGCTCCGCCTCCGCTTCGAACAGCTCGATGAACGTGTGGCCGATGATCTTCCGCTTCTCTTCTGGATCGCTCACGCCGGCAAGTTTGCCAAGGAATGTATCCGCGGCGTCGATCCGGCGGAAGTCCCGCAGGCCCCGCTCGGCGAATGCCGCGCTGACTTCCTCGGCTTCGTCCTGGCGAAGCAGCCCGGTATCCACGAAGACCGCGTGCAGCCGGTCCGGTATGAGCTCGTTCAGCAGCGTGGCCGCGACCATCGAGTCCACGCCGCCGGACACCCCGACGATCACGTCGCCGTCGTCACCGAGCCGGGCGGTAAGGTCGGCGGTAATCGCTTCCCGGGCGTGCTCGATCGTCCAATCCGCGGGGTCTTCGCAGACCTTGAGGGCGAAGTTCTGGAGGACGCCGGTGCCATACTCGGTATGTACCACCTCGGGGTGGAACTGGAGTCCGAAGAGACGGCGCTCCGGATCGGCGATCGCAGCGAATTCGCAGGCCGCGGTCCGGCCGATCGCCCGGAATCCGTCCGGCAGCACCGCGACCTGGTCCCCGTGCGAGAACCAGACGACATGCTCGTCCGGAATTCCCGTAAGCAGCGGGCCGGCGGCCGGAGCGTTCGTTACCGTCTCCTTGCCGTACTGTCCGGATTCGCCCTTGCCGACCGTGCCGCCCAGGAGCTTCACCATCAGCTGTTCGCCGTAACAGATGCCCAGCACCGGGATGCCGAGTCCGAACAGTGCCGGGTCTACGCTGGGCGCATCGGAGTCGGAAACGGAAGCGGGCCCGCCAGACAGGATGATGCCGGAGGGCTTTCGCGCGGCCAGTTCCGCGGCGGCGGTGTCCGGCGCGAAGACCTCGGCGTGGACGTTCAGCGCCCGGAGCCGCCGGGCGATCAGGTGCGTGAACTGCGAGCCGAAGTTATAGACCGCGATCATACCTTAACGGTAGCAGACGGTCGGGGACTCTTGACTGATTCGTTTATTTATGCTACTATTAAGCAATTTTTTGAACATACTATGAGCGAACGCGGACCAGCACCAGAGCCGAACGAGAACCAGCGGGAAGTCCCTGAGCACATCCGGGAGCAATGGGAGGATGTCAGGAATTCCTCGCCGGAACTCCAGAAGGAGATCGCCGGCAAGGCCGAAGAAGAGGCGTGGGAACTGTACGCCGCAGCCCACGAGATCTCCCGCGAGGACGCCCTCGCGGACGTCCGGGGCCGCCTGCACCGGCTCAGCGAGCAAGGAATCGAGATCACGCCGGAAATCGAGCAACGAGAACTGGAACACGCCGAACAAAGTGTGCACCATA
>JALYJZ010000044.1 GCA_030775025.1 bacterium | reverse complement strand
GCTAGACGGCGCGGAAGGTGCGAAGCAGCCGGAGGTTCCCCGCTCTGAACGTTCGGAAAGGGAAGAGCAGGAGTTGCGCAAGGAGCTGGAGCGGCAACGCCGCGAACGGGAAACCGCGCCTACGATGCCCGAAGAGCCGCTTCCGCCGAAGTCCCCGCGGGAGCATCCGAAGCGGCGACCGCGCCCGCGGCATCCGGTGCCGGTACTTACCTATGAACGTGGCGGGGAAGCGCCGCGCTGGGTTCCTGACCGGGCATTCCGCCTGAAGGCCCGCAAGCTGATCCGCCGCCTCGCGTTCCGGCACGGACTCAAGCTCAGTACCGAGATGGAAACGTTCTTGCTTCAGATCTTGCTCCGGCCCCGGATCATGAACGGCAGGGCCGTCCATGGCATGACCGTCAACCTGGACGTATTGATTCGCACCGTCGAGGGGCTCCGTGAACACTATCCGCTGTATATCCGCCGCCGCCCGGCCTGATGTAAACTGAAGACATGAGTACTACGAATGATCGAAACATGAACACGCAATCCGGCCAGCCCGACATCAGCGACCAGGTCCTGATTCCGACCGTCTTGGAAAAGTCGCAGTTCGGAGAGCGGGCCCACGACATCTATTCCCGACTCCTCAAGGAGCGGATCGTGTTCATCGGTACGCCGATCGACGACCAGATCGCCAACCTGGTGATGGCGCAGCTGCTGCATCTGGAGAGCGAGAATGCCGAACTGGACATTAAGATATACATCAACAGTCCCGGTGGTTCGGTTTCGTCGGGACTGGCGATCTACGACACCATGCAGTACATCCGGCCCGACGTGCAGACGATCTGCATGGGCCTGGCCGCCTCGATGGGTGCGGTCCTGCTGGCCGGCGGCGCCGCGGGCAAGCGGTACACGCTGCCGAACTCCCGGATCATGATCCATCAGGTGCTTGCTTCAGGACTCTCCGGGCAGGCGACCGACATCGAGATCCACGCCAAGGAAATCCTCAAGATGAAGGACGCGCTCAACAAGATCCTCGCCAAGCACACCGGCCAGGACCTGAAGAAGGTCGAGAAGGACACCGACCGGGACTTCTTCCTTTCGGCGGACGAGGCCAAAAAGTACGGTCTCGTCGACCAGATCATCACGCCGGCGAAACAGAAGTAACGCCGGTTCGCAATGCTTCCGCGCTTCCTGGCCCTGATCCAAGAGCTGGAGCCGAACCGGCACTTCCTGAAGCTCTGGTTGTCGCAGGCTTTGTCGCTCACCGCGTTCAACATGGTGAACTTCACCCTCTTGATCCGGGTGTTCGAACTGACCGGTTCGGCGACGATGGTGAGCCTCTTTGTACTGAGCTTCGGGCTGCCGAGCCTATTCTTCGGTGCCGTGGCAGGAGTCTTCGCGGACCGCTGGCATCGGCGGAGCGTCCTGATCGCCACAAACGTGCTGCGGGCCGGCGTCGTGCTGCTGTACCTGACCGACCTCTCCAGCCTGCCGGTCCTCTTCGCCACCACGTTCCTGGTCTCCACTATTACCCAGTTCTTCACGCCGGCCGAAGGCGCGGCGATTCCCGAGCTTGTCGACCGCAAGCGCCTAGTGGCGGCGAACGCGGTCTTCATGGTGACATTGTTTGCCTCGTTCGTGGTCGGGTACGGCCTGGCCGGACCGATCGCCCAGATCGGCGGTGACGCCCTGCCGATTCTCCTGGCGTCCGGCAGCTTCGCTGCCGCCGCGGTCGCTTGTGCCCGGCTGCCGAAGCTGCACGAACATGTCCACCGCATCCCGCTTCGTGCCGCGTACCGGACCGTCCGCACCGACCTGGCTGCGGGATTCGCCGTCGTCCGCCGGACGCCGCCGCTGCGGTACGGGCTCCTGCAGCTTACCGTGGTCTGGGCCAGCGTCGGCGTGATCATGGTGTTGCTACCGTCCTTTGTGGACCAGGTGTTGGGGACGAACCTCCGGGAGGTGAGCCGGGTCGTAATCCTGCCGATCGGTGTCGGCATGCTGGCTGGCGGCCTGGTACTGCAGCGTGCCCGCCGCCAATTCTCCGCCCGGACCATCGTCACCGCGTCATTGCTGGTCGTGGGCCTGACGATCGGCACGCTCGGCCAAGTCGGGCCGCTCGCGGACCGTGCCGCCGGATTGCTGGACGCCGACCCCGGGGCGCTCCGGCAAGGGCTTACGAGCGTATCGGCGACGCTGCTCGGCCTCGCCATGGCGGTCGTGATGATCGCTTCACAAACCCTGATCCACGAACGTTCCAAGCCGGAAGTCCGCGGCCGCGTCTTCGGGTTCCTTGGCATGAGCGTGAACGCTGCGAATACGCTGCCGGTGCTGCTGGCCGGTGCGCTGGTGGATGCATATGCCGTGACCGCGGTGATCAGCGCGCTGGGCGTACTGATCCTGGTCTGGGCGATAGCTTCGGCGTCGATCGGCCGCGGGTTCCAGCCGGCCGAACCGACTTGACGCCCAGGTGTCAGGTTCGTATGCTTAATGTCGAATGGTATCGGTGCCCCGTCGTTTTTGACCGCAGGTGTCATCGTGAGCAACTGCTCATGGTGTATTTTTTGCGTAACACGTGACCGCTGCCGTACGTCCACTAATTAGGAGGGAGTGTTTCGGTGCCTGACCGAAAATATTTCCAGGCCGCACCACCCAGCCTGGAGTTGCCCAATCTCATCGAGGTACAAATCAATTCCTACAAAGAGTTCCTCAAGGAGGGGCTGAAGGAATTGTTCGAAGAAATCTCACCGGTACGTGACTTTACCGGGAAGAGCCTGGAGCTGGCGCTCCTGGGCTACAAGCTTGACGATCCGAAGGTCGACGAGGATACCGCGCGTGACCGTAATGTGACCTACGAAGCACCGCTCCGGGTGCAGGTGCAGCTCACCAACCTGGAGACCGGAGAAATTCGCGAACAGGAAGTGTTCCTCGGCGATTTTCCGAAGATCACCGATCGCGGCACGTTCATCATCAACGGCGTCGAGCGCGTGGTGGTCTCGCAGCTCGTCCGTTCGCCCGGCGCGTTCTTTACCGCCGACCGCCATGGGGAGCGCAATTACTACGGCGGCAAGGTCATCCCGACTCGCGGTGCTTGGCTCGAGATCGAGACCTCGAACAAAGGCCTGCTGTCGGTGAAAATCGACCGCAAGCGCAAGGTCCCGGTTACCAGCTTGCTCCGAATCATCGGTCTCGACACCGACGAACAGATCGTCTCGGCGTTCGCCGACGTGGATACCGACGAGGAGCACAAGTACATCGAAGCGACCCTGGAGAAGGATCCCGCCAAGACCGTCGACCAGGCGATGATCGAGGTCTACAAGCGGATCCGTCCGGGCGACCTCGCCACGGTGGATAACGCCAAGTCGTTGATCGACACCACCTTCTTCGACTTCTCGCGGTTCGACTTCGGAAAGGTCGGCCGTTACAAGCTGAACCAACGGCTCAAGACGAACCTTCCGAACGACAAGGAACATCGCATCCTGCGACAGGAGGACATCGTCGCGATCATCAAGGAAGTGATCCGGCTGAACAACAGCCAGGAACCGGCGGACGACATCGACCATCTCAAGAACCGCCGGATTCGCAGCGTCGGCGAGCTGATCCAGCTCGCTTTCCGGCGCGGCCTGCTTCGCGTGGAGCGGATCATCAAGGACCGCATGAGCGTGTCCGAGTCCGATACCGTGACTCCTGCCCAGCTGATCAACGTACGGCCGATCGTCGCGGCGACGCAGGAATTCTTCGCCAGCTCCCAGCTTTCGCAGTTCATGGACCAGACCAACCCGCTGTCGGAACTCGGTCACAAGCGGCGGCTCAACGCGATGGGTCCGGGCGGACTCACCCGCGAGCGCGCCAGCTTCGAGGTACGTGACGTGCACGTCTCCCACTACGGGCGGATCTGCCCGATCGAGACCCCGGAAGGACCGAACATCGGCCTGGTGACGTCGCTTTCAAGCTACGCCCGGATCAACGAGTACGGCTTCATCGAGACTCCGTACCGGAAGATCGACGTGAAGGGCAAGAAGGCGAAGCTGACCAGCAAAGTGGTCTACCTCGACGCCGGTTCCGAGGAGAACGCGGTGATCGCTCAGGCGAACACCAAGCTCACTAAGGATGGCTACATCGCGGAAGACCGCGTGATCGCACGTAAGAACTTCGCGCCGACGACCGTGAATCCCGAGGAAGTGGACTACATCGACGTCTCGCCGAAACAGATCGTCTCGGTGACGACGGCGCTGATCCCGTTCCTCGAGCACGACAACGCCAACCGCGCCCTGATGGGGTCGAACATGCAGCGTCAGGCAGTGGCGACCGTGCGTCCGCAGGCGCCGCAGGTAGGCACCGGCATGGAAGCCCGCGCCGCGCTCGACACCGGCCAGGTGATCGTGGCAAAGGAAGCCGGCAAGGTCACTCACGTGGACGCCGAACGGGTCGAAGTGAAAGGCAAGAAGACCACGATATACGAACTCAAGAAATTCATCCGCAGCAACCAGGACATGGCGATCAGCCAACGCCCGGTAGTGGACGTCGGACAGAGCGTGAAGGAAGGGGACGTCCTGGCGGACGGCCCGGCGACCGAGAACGGGGAACTGGCGCTCGGCCAGAACCTCACCGTCGCGTTCATGGCCTGGGGCGGCGCTAACTTCGAGGACGCGGTGATCATTTCCGAGCGGGTCGTCCGCGAGGACCGCTACACCAGCGTGCACATCAGCCGGTTCTCGATCCAAGTCCGTGACACCAAGCTCGGTCCGGAAGTGACGACCAACGACATTCCGAACGTCGGCGCGGAAGCGCTGAAGGACCTCGACGAGGACGGCATCGTCCGGATCGGCGCCGAGGTACGGGCCGGCGACATCCTGGTCGGCAAGATCACCCCGAAGGGCGAGACGGAGCTCACCGCCGAAGAGCGGCTGCTCCGCGCGATCTTCGGCGAGAAGGCCCGTGACGTGAAAGACACTTCGCTCCGGCTCCAGCATGGCGAGCACGGCAAGGTCGTGGACGTGAAGATCTTCGACCGTGAGCTCGGCGACGACCTTTCCGCCGGCGTACTCAAGATGATCGAGGTCTCCGTGGCCCAGGTCCGGAAAGTCCAGGTCGGCGACAAGATGGCCGGCCGACACGGCAACAAGGGCGTGATCTCGGAGATTCTGCCAGAAGAAGACATGCCGCATCTGCCCGACGGCACGCCCGTGGACATCGTCCTGAACCCGCTCGGCGTGACCTCACGCATGAACCTCGGCCAGATCCTCGAGACGCACCTCGGTGCCGCGGCCAAGGAGCTCGGCTACCTGGTCGCCTCACCCGTGTTCGAAGGCGTGACGATCGAAGAGATCCGCGAAGAACGCAAGAAGGCCGGCCTTCCCGAGGACGACAAGGAACAGCTCTACGACGGACGCAATGGCGAACCGTTCGACCAGCG
>JALYJZ010000043.1 GCA_030775025.1 bacterium | reverse complement strand
TAATTAAACAGAAGGAGACTTATGGCACGAAAAGGTAAATTTCTCAAAGGCACGTTCATCGGCGCAGCGGTCGGTGCGGTAGCCGGACTGCTGTTCGCTCCCAAGGCCGGCAAGGAAACGCGCGACGACATCCAGCAGAAGTCCCAGGAGATCGCGGGCGAAGCGGGAAAGCGGGCGCGTAAGGCACGGACCCAAGCGACCCGCCAAGCGAAGCAGGCGCGACGTTCGGCGGACAAACTGGGCCGGCAGGCCAAGCGCACCGGCGTCAAGGCGAAACGGCAGGTCACGCGAACCGCCGACCAAGCGGCGAAGCGCGCCCGGCGACGGACATCTGATCAGTAATGGCTGCTCCGCGGAGCCGCGGCAAGCGGAAGCAACCGGATCGCGACGCAGACGTGCTTCACAAATTCGCGCTGGCGCTTGAGCGCGGGCGCTTCATCGAGTACGTCGAAACGCTCACCGATACGAAGCGACTGCTTTGGAAAAACTTCCTGGTGGGGTTGGCCCGGGGGTTCGGGGCCGTGGTCGGCGCCACGATCGTCGTCGCGCTCCTCGTCGCGCTCCTCGCCTGGATTGGCCAATACCTGCCCGGCGTGATCGGCGAGTTTTTCAGGGCCACCAGCGAGCAGATCCAGTCCTCGGTGTAATCAAGGGGCTGGTAGGTCGGCGGCACTGACCGTCGGCGGTAGCGGCTGGTAAGCTAGGGACGTGGCAACGATCGATTGGACCTCCGTCGAAGAGGCGGAAAAGGAAAACACCGTTACCGGCTACAAGCTGGCGCTGCTTGAGGCTGCCAAGCTCTTCGAGGACCGGATGGAAGACGAACACATCCCCGGCAAGACGCCGGCGGAACGGCTGGAAGCGGTCAAGCTCCACCTGACCCGTCCTGCGGATGTGACGAAGGCCTATGCGTATGCGCACCGACTGCGCCACGGGACCACCGGCGCGCTTACCAAGGAGCGCGCGAAGGGATATCTGCAGTCGTTTCGGCAAGCCGTGGCCGACCTCAACGACCTGACCCGGCAACGCGACTCCTTCGGCGCCCAGGTGAAGCTCTATTGGGGGCTGGTCCGCGCCCGTCAGCGCTGGCTGCTCCGCGGCCTGGTCGGTCTCGGCGGATTCTTCCTCCTGGTGCTCTTCCTGGCCGATACGGCTCCCGGCCAAGCGCTCGTGGAAGGCACGGTCGCGCTGGTCCACGGATTCTTCAGCTGGATCGCAGCGCTGCTGATCGGGTTGGCGTTGGTCGTCCTGGCGGTGTTAGGGACGGCCGTCTACCTGGACCGGCGGGGCGGGGCGGTACGGGGTGAAGATGAGTAATATGGGAAGGTAATGCCGAAACCGCAGTTCGTCCATCTCCACACCCACTCCCACTACAGCCTGCTCGACGGACTGGGTAAGATTCCCGGCCTGGTCAAGGAGACCAAGCGGCAGGGCATGGATTCCCTGGCGCTTACGGACCACGGCGTGTTGTACGGCGCGATCGAGTTCTACCAGACGGCGACCAAGGAAGGGATCAAGCCGATCATCGGCTGCGAGGTCTACGTGGCACGCCGCGGCCGGCGCGACAAGGACCCCACGGCCGACACGAACCCGTACCACCTGATCCTGCTCGCGCAGAACATGACCGGGTACCAGAACCTGATCAAGCTGGTGACCGCCGCCCACCTCGAAGGTTTCTACTACAAGCCCCGGATCGACTGGGAGCTGCTCACGCAGTACCACGAAGGGCTGATCTGTACGTCCGCGTGCCTGCAGGGCGAAGTGGCGAACGCCTTCCGCAGCGGCGACGAGGCGGCGGCGAAGAAAGTGGTCGACAAGTTCGCAGCGCTGTTCGGCGACCGGTTCTACCTGGAGCTCCAGCACCACCCGAACATTCCTGAGCAGGGACAACTGAACGATGGGCTCAAGCGGATCGCCAAGGAGAAGGGGCTGCCCTTGATCGGTACCAACGACGCCCACTACGTGCTGCCCGACGATGCCGAGGCGCAGGACGTGCTGATCTGCATCCAGACCGGCAAGACGCTCGACGAGACCGATCGCCTGAACATGACCGGTGAGGATTTCTCATTGAAGACGCCCAAGGAGATGCTGGAAAGCTTCGCCGACGTGCCGGAGGCCGCGACCAATACCGTCGCGATCGCCGAGCGGTGCGAGCTGGAACTGGAACTCGGGAAGATCATCCTGCCCGCGTTCGAAGTAGCGGAAGGCGAGACGGAACGGAGCCAGCTCCGGAAGCTCGTGACGCAGGGCGTGGAACGGCGCTACGGCGCGGATCCCGGCACGGAAGTCCGGGAGCGCGTCGAATACGAACTGGGTGTCATCGAGAAGATGGGCTTCGAAAGTTACTTCCTGATCGTCGCCGACTTCGTGCACGAGGCCAAGCGGCGCGGGATCTGGGTCGGTCCCGGCCGTGGTTCGGCGGCAGGCAGCATCGTCTCGTACGCGCTCGACATCACCACGCTCGATCCGCTCAAGTACGACCTGCTCTTCGAGCGGTTCCTGAACCCGGACCGGATCAGCATGCCCGATATCGATATGGATTTTGCCGACGACCGGCGCGGCGAGATCATCGATTACGTGGCTGAGAAGTACGGACACGATCGAGTGGCGCAGATCATCACGTTCGGCACCATGGCCGCCCGGGCGGCGGTCCGTGATACCGGCCGCGTGATGGGCATGGCCTATGGTGAAGTGGACCAAGTCGCGAAGCTGATCCCGTTCGGCATGAACCTGACCGAAGCCAAGAAACAGGCGGAACTCAAGGAGCTCGCCGGACAGAACCCGCAGGTAGACCGGCTCCTCGACCTCGCTTCCCGCATCGAAGGGTCGGTCCGGCACGCCTCGACCCATGCGGCCGGCGTGGTGATCGGCGACAAACCGCTCAACGAGTACGTCCCGTTGCAGCACGCCACCCGTGGCGGGGACGACCAGTCCGTGGTAACCCAGTATTCGATGTATCCGATCGAATCGATCGGCCTTTTGAAGATGGACTTTCTCGGACTCTCGAACCTGACGATCCTCCGGAACGCCGTCGAGATCATCGAGGCGGTGCACGGCGACCGGATCGACGTGGAAACGCTGCCGCTCGACGATGCCAAGACGTTCGAGCTGCTTTCCGAAGGCCGGACCCACGGCATCTTCCAGCTGGAATCCGAGGGCATGCGCCGCTACATCAAGGAGCTCAAGCCCTCGCGATTCGATGACATCATCGCGATGGTCTCGCTCTACCGTCCCGGACCGATGCAATTTATCGACTCGTTCATCCGCCGCAAACACGGCAAGGAGAAGATCGAATACCTACATCCGGACCTCAAGGGCGCGCTGGAGTCGACCTACGGCGTTCTCGTCTACCAGGAGCAGATCATGCAGATATCGAAGGACTTGGCCGGGTTCAGTGGCGGGGACGCAGACACCCTCCGTAAGGCGGTGGGCAAGAAGATCAAAGCGCTGATGGATCAGATGCGTCCGAAGCTGATCAAGGGCGTGGTAGCGAACGGCCATGACCAAGGGCTTGGCAAGAAGCTCTTCGACCTCTTTGAAGCGTTCGCCCAATACGGATTCAACAAGTCGCATGCGGCCTGTTACGCGTTGATCGCCTACCAGACGGCCTACCTTAAGGCGCACTACCCGAGCGCGTTCATGGCTGCGCTGATGACGTCCGAGCAGGAAAACCTCGACAAACTCTCTGCGGCGATCACGGACGCGAACAACCTCGGCATCGAGGTGCTGCCCCCGGACGTCAACGAGTCGTTCGAGAACTTCGCGGTGGCGCCGGACAAGCAAAGCATCCGGTTCGGATTGGACGCGATCAAGAATCTGGGTAAGAACACCGCGGCGGCGATCGTGAAGAGCCGGAAGGCGGACGGGCACTTCAAGGATCTTTCGGACCTGCTGGTGCGGCTGCCGGAGGGCACGGCGAATAAGAAATCGCTGGAGGCGTTGGTCAAGGCGGGAGCCCTGGACTCGCTGGGGGATGGCAGCGAGGAAGGAACCGCGACCCGCGGGCGGATGCTGGCCGGCCTGGAGATTATGAGCCGTTTCGCGGCCGTCCGGGCAGCGGAAGGCCGGAACGGCCAGACCAGCCTGTTCGGCGACCAGCCGGATCCCGGCGGCTCGTTCACGTTACCGGCGGCCGGCGACGTCGACGACCGGCAGAAGCTCGAATGGGAGCGCGAGCTCCTCGGCATGTACGTGTCCGAGCACCCGCTCACTTCATATGAACAAGTGGTCAAGCAGTTCGCCGCGATTTCCTCGATCGCACAGCTGCCCGACGGCAGGCCGGTGGAAATCGCCTGCCTGGTCTCCTTCGCGAAACGCATCAATACCAAGAAAGGCGAACCGATGGCCTTCGTCACGGTGGAGGACCGCCATCAGAAGCTCGAGCTGATCGTCTTCCCGAAACTCTATCTCGAAGTCCGGCAGCACCTCACGCCCGGTGCCATCCTGAAGGTCGCCGGCAAGGTTTCGCGCAAGGACGACGACCCGAAGATCCTGGCGGACTCGCTGGAGCCGCTTACCAACGATGCCCGGCCGTCCATGGCCCGTCCGGCTCCCGCTGACGGCGACGTAGCGATCGATGACCTGGACGCCGCGATGACGGGAGCGTTCGCCTCTGGTCCCGCCGATGATCCGTCGCGTGAACATTCGGAAATCCCCTGTGAATCATTGACGGTCAAGCTGGGTTCCCACACGACCATGGCGACGCTCGAATCGATCAAGCAGACACTGCTCGAACACCGCGGCGAGTCGCCGGTCTACCTGGTGCTTCCTCGGAACGGGGAAGAGAAGCGGCTTAGGTTGAACCATGGCGTGCGTTACTCCAAGGCCCTTACCGAGGCGCTGGAAGCGGTGGATTGGGGAATCGCCGTCGAGGCGCGGTAGGCCTTGCTGGGCGGTGCGTGCTATCATCATTGGGTAACTTTTTCGTTCTATGAGCCAGCAATTACTCAGGAAAGTATCTGCCGCATTCGTGAAGCCCGTGTTCACGAATGTGCAATCCGGCGACCGGGTTCGGGTATACACGACCGTCAAGGAAGGCAGCAAGGAACGGACGCAGTATTTCGAAGGCCTGGTGATCCGTCGCCGCGGCGGCATCGGCCCGGGAGCAACGTTCACCGTCCGAAGGATCAGCTCGGGCGTCGGGGTCGAACGCACGTTCGCGCTGCATTCCCCGAAGATCACCAAGATAGAGGTCCAGCGCGGCGCCAAGGTCCGACGGGCGCAGCTGCATTACATGCGGGACCGTGCCGGCAAAGCCGCCCGGATGAAGGAAGTCCCCGTGCGTGCCGGCGAGCGCGAGGTCGAACATCCGTGGCTGGGGGAAGGGAAGCCTGCGGCTAAGGCCAAGTCCAAGAAAGCCGCTACCCCGAAGAAGCCGGCGGCGAAGGCACCCGAACCAGATGCCAGCAAGACCCAAGCCAAGCAGTCGAAGACGGACGGCAAGTAGCAAGCCGCCTGGTCGTATCGCCGAGCGCCGCCTGGGCACGGGCGGCCGATTGGTCGCCGGCGTGGATGAGGTCGGCCGGGGAGCGTGGGCGGGTCCGCTGGTCGCGGCTGCGGTGGTCCTGCCGGATCAGTGC
>JALYJZ010000042.1 GCA_030775025.1 bacterium | reverse complement strand
ATGCTTTTCCATGACTTCTTTCCGTCTCTCTTCATCTTAGTCCTGTCGATCCAACAACGCGCTTGCCTTGGGGTGGTTGCGTGGACGGCGGTAGAACTGCCAATTTCCCCTCATGCACCTAGAGCTTCCCCGCCTTGTAGTCCTCGATGGCTGCGAGGAGTTGTTTGTCCAGGTCGCTCAGATTTTTGTACTTGATTACCCGCTTAAGCATCGGCAAGCCTAGAGACATCGGGGAGGGGTCAACACCGGATTTACAAAGGGCAATCACCGGAATACTGTACTGCTGACCCATTTGCATTTCCATGCCGACACCAACTGATGATTTTGAAATCTCGGCAATGAATAAATCACAATCTTTTATTGTTTCGTACGTCCGGTCATAAAACTCACGAGGTGTTTCTTTCGAGTCCCAAAAGTCGGGGTACGTTCCAATGAGCTTATCGAAGTGAGGTTCTATCAGTTTCATCAAATGTTTATACACAGGCAGGTAATCCCGCCCAAACATATGTATTGGTCCAAAAATGTATATTGATGTCATATAGTTGATTCCTTGGGGTGGCTGATGGGACTTGAACCCACGACCTCCAGTGCCACAAACTGGCGCTCTAACCAAGCTGAGCTACAGCCACCATGTCCTGCATGCATGCAAGAGCATCATCATTATGCCGGAATCGGTGCACCGGCGTAACGGACCTGTGCCCCGGGTAGGAATCGAACCTACAGCCTTCGCCTTAGAAGGGCGCTGCTCTATCCGTTGAGCTACCGGGGCGCGCTCTCATTGTGCCGGTTCGGACAACCGGCGGCCACTCGGCGGGCCTTGATGCACCACCGGACCGTCCGCACCGCTCAGACGCCCGGCTTGATGATCGTCGCGACGCCGTCCCACCCGACCATCGCCGTGATGACCGCGAGCAGCACCGCCGAGACGAACGTGGTCACCCAGGGCCAGCGCCGGCGGTAGAGGTTCCGCGCGAGCACGAAGGCCGTCACCGCGAAGTTCGGGATCAGGAGCAGCGCGGCGGCATACGCCAGCGGCAGCAGTACTACCGGGAAGTCGACGAAGAACCGGAGGTCCGGGTGGGCCCGCTGGGCCTCGCCTTCCTGGATGAAGTACAACGCCAGGATCAACAGCCCCACGTTGATGAGCACCAGCGCCACGACGACGGGCAACTGCTGGTCGAGGGAATCGCCGGGGCGGCGGGGCTCAGTCGGCGGAACCGTAGGCGTCGGCTTCTTCGGGGTCGGTCGCGAGGAACTGGACGATCCCGCGGTCCTGCTTCGAGAGCCGGCGGTAGACGAACTGCGCGCACGATTCGACGTCTGCTTCACTCCATTCAGGATAGCAGTCATGGACGATCTCGTGCAGCAGGGTGAGCGCCCGGTCGTCGAGGGAGAGGCCGCGTCTGATTACGATCCGGTCGTTGACCGGATCGATGTAGCCGTTCGCCTTGTCGTCCTTGTGGCCGAACTTCGGGAGCCGGTCGCGGAACGTGATGTCGTATCCGGTGTCGAAGATGCCCTGGTAAACGGTTGAGATCATGCGTGTTTGTGTTGGGTAGCGACCGCCGCCAGGCGCCTCGCGTTTTTGGAAAATTAAAGAATAGTAGCACGTTTTCGTGCCTAAGTCAATGAGTCAGGGCTTGGATCAACCCGGTCAATCAACCGAAAGGTGGTGCGGGAGATGCGTGGCGGTTTCAGGTTAGTGAAACGTGTTGCCATGCAGAGCTCCCGACTCACCCGTTACAAAGTGCGCCTAGAGGGACAGGGCCTTTACGACGGATTGCAGAACGTCGGGGGCGTAATCAACTGGACCGAATGCAGGAAGCTCCGGGGGGCGCGAACTCTCTACGGATCCATGGATCGAGAGTCCTCCCTCCGGCGGACCATTGAGAGCATATACACCTGTCACCCAGACCTGCCCGCCAATCCTCGAGAAGTTGCCGTCCTGATCGACGTTGGTCACGCCGACGAAGGCTCGCACATTCTTCGCACGCACCCCGTTCTCAAGGATCCTGACCTCATATGTCTGCCCGTTGTCCGCCGTAAAGGTAACGACGTCCTTGTGGGGCTGACACACCGCCATGTTGTAATCCCACGTCCCGGGACCTTTGCGGATGTTCAGTACTGTTGCGGTCGAAGGCATAACGCCCTCCTTGTGTCATGTACCTGAATGGCGCAGGCACGCACCCTGACCTCTCCTGAGAGAAGCGACCTGCCATCAAGGCAGGAATTCTACTACGCCCGTTGTAACGGGTTGATTGACCGGGTTGTAAACGAACGAAGCCGTGAATAGTACTATGCTCCCACCTTTTTATCAATCAAAAGATGAAAGGCCCTACTCCCCGTGCCACTCGAAGTGCATGTAGTCCTTCGTCCTGTCGAAGTGCCCGCCCCAGTGGAACCCGTACCGCTCGAACGTCTCGATCCATTCCTTCGGCAAGTCGTACGGCTTGTCCTTGGAGCACCGGCTCAAAGGATCGACGCCGATCCGCGTTTCCAGGCACTGGGGATTCGTGGAGGGATTGATATCCACCGCGCCCCCGTATTGGTGGAACCAGTACGGACGATCCTCCCGCTCAGGGCGATATGCCCCGATTTCCTCGACGGCGTACGAGGTACCCTGCGCCTTGAGATCGCGCTCGACCGCCTGCAGGCATGGCGCCACCTTCTTATGCACCTGCACCGCGTAGTCGAAGAAGGAGATATCCACCAGGTTCGACGGATCGTCCGGCCGCCCGAAGACTTCCTTCCGTTTTTCCGCGTCCATGCTCGAACCTCTGTAGGCAGGGCCATACGTGGTACATGTTCCTTTGAAGAGCTCGAACCGCGGGTCGGGAGGGGTGGGCGTCGGCGCCGGAAAAGACAGTTGGGAACCCTGCACCTTGACCGTGTGCAACAGGAAGGCGCAGGCGATCACCAGGAAGGATATCAGCGCTGCTCTGGAAGTACCGGATATTTTATTTCGCATGTGCGTATCGGATTCCCTCTTGCTGCTGTATACCATCGATCGATCGAAAAAACAGCTGACAAAATGCCAATGGAGCCGGCGGCGGGAATCCGCAGTGAGCGGGTGGGGGGAATCGAACCCCCATTACCAGCTTGGAAGGCTGGTGTAATAGCCGTTATACGACACCCGCACGAATCCCATTCTAACTCACCGGCCCTCGACCGTGCGCTCCCGGTCGTCGGGACGGGTATGCGAGGTAAGCTCGTTATACCGCCGGACCTGCTCGTTGGCTTCGGCGACCAGCGCGTTGTACGGATCGACCAGCGCGTTGTACCCGGAGACGTCTCCGGCGGCAAGCAGGGCGTCCGCCTGCGCCCCGAGCCGGTCCAATTCTGCCTTGAGCGCATCGATCTCCGCCTTGAGGTCATCCAGGGTCCGCTCGTACGCCAGGTGCCGCCCCACGATGACACCGCGGTCCTTCAGGAACCAGGCGTAGTGCCGTCGCAACTCAGGGCCGGGATCACGGACTTCCGTCCCGAGGATCGAATGCATCTCGTTGGTACGTTCGTCGTCCTCGTACGACTCAGCCCGTTCCGCCAGATCGCGGTCGGTGCGCACCGCCGCCTCGATCAGCGGCGTCAGGCGCTTCTGTTCGGAATCGGAAAGATGCTGCCAGACGGCATGCAGCATCTCGTGGGCCGCCGTCACCGACAGTTCCGGACGGATCTCCTGTTGCGGCAGGTCGATCAGGTAAATGTGGTCGCCGGTGTAGCAGCCCTGGAGCTGCCCTTCGTCCACCGCCGATGAACACTCCCGCTGGATGAACGGCTTGGAGACCAGCCTCGGCCGCGTCCCGAGATAGCGGTCCGCGCCGGCCTGGGTCATCCGGGCTTTGAGAACGTACCCGACCGCGGCCGGATCGGCGCTTTCGGCACAGCTCACGGCCGGACCGGCAAACGTACCTTGCCCGGTGGCGTAGTACGCGGAGCCGTCTTCGAGCTCCGTGCAGACCATGTACTCCCGGCCGGCATCGTCCACCGCATACCTGATCGCGTCCGATTCCGCGGACGGGATCGGCGGTTCCGCCAGTTCGGCGAGCCCGCCGGTAGCTTCCGTCCGATCAAGCGACCCGTCGGCCTTCGGAAGGTTTCCCTCCCGGGCATCCAATGTCCGCTTGAGCTGTTCGACCGCCGTCCGCCGCGATGCGTCCCGTGTATCGGCAGCCCGACGTTCGGATTCCATCCAGAGCCAGCCTCCGGCGGCGACCGCGGCGGCCAGCGCCACGACCGCTACCGTCCGCGCCGTCACGGTTCGTGCTGTGTGTTCCATTCGGGGCGGTCAGACTCGAACTGACGACCTCCTGCTCCCAAAGCAGGCGCGCTACCAGGCTGCGCCACGCCCCGTCATAGCCGTCACCATTATGCAGCGCCGACCTGATCCCTGCACGAAATCATCCGGAACACTAAAGCCCCCTCGATACGACATCGAGAGGGCTAGGCTTCGGAATCAGTCATTACTTGCGGACGGCTTCCTTGAGGTTCTTACCAGGGGTAAACTTCGCCACCGTCGTTTCGGGAATATGGATCCGTTCACTCGTCTGCTGCGGGTTCACGCCCATGCGAGCCGCCCGGGTGTTCGCGTACCATGCACCGAAACCGCTGATCGAAACCTTACCGCGGTTCTGGAGCGTCTTGGTAATCGAATCAGTCAACGCTTCGAGCGCGACCGTCGCGGCCTTCTTGGAGATATTGGCCCGCTGGGCCATCGTCTCGATAACGTCCTGCTTGTTCATCGTTGCACCTGCCATATGCCTCACCTCCTCTCGAGGGAATGTAGTCAACCAAAGCCTTTTGCTTGGTATCCCTAGTATGCCGCGGGGTAAAAATATGTCAACGGCGGGGTTGTGGATTCAGGCACGGCCCACGCCTGCTTACGGACGGGTCGAAAGTCGCCTGATTGACTTCGATTTGGCCGGACCGTCGGTTTCGATCAGGACCGCGTCGCAGATGAACGGCGGTTTCAAGGCGGGCTCGGGCCGGATCTTTCCCACGTCTTCCCCAAGCTCCTTACGCAAAAACCCAGTCGAAGACTCAACGGTCGCTCCGATGACCGAATCGAGAGCACCGCACATGCCGACGTCACTTTGGAACGCGGTTCCCTGCGGAAGAAGACAGGTGTCGGCGGTGGGGACATGCGTGTGCGTTCCCACTACCGCGCTGGCCTTTCCGTCCAAGTAGAATCCCAGCGCTTGTTCCTCGCTCGTGGCTCCGGCATGGAATTCTATGAAGATCGCATCCGGCCTTTCCTTGTGGTGTTTCCCTAGGAGCTCGTCGGCCGCCTTGAAGTAATGGGTTGATCCCGGCTTCATCGCGTACTTTCCCATCAATACGGCCACGAGCACCTTCTCGCCAGTCACCGTTTCGAACATCCGGGAACCCGATCCCTCGCTGGCACCTTCAAGATTAACCGGGCGGACGACCGGAAAAGGTTTCAGCGGCTTGAATTGCCGGTGCAAAAAATGGTCCCCCAGCGTGAATGCGTCCGCCCCTGCTTCACGCAAGGCCTGGAGCGTTTCCGGCGTGGCGCTTACGCCGTCGGGTGCTGAGTTCTCCGCATTTATGATCGTGAAGTCAGGCCGATGTTCCGCTTGCCACTTCGGAAGCGTTTCTTGGACGGACCGTACGCCCGCCGGTCCGTATACATCCG
>JALYJZ010000041.1 GCA_030775025.1 bacterium | reverse complement strand
CCCCTCGCAGCTTTATTCTACGCGGGAGTGGCCCCGACTACACGCGTTCGACGTAGCTGCCGGTACGGGTGTCGACGCGAACCCGGTCGCCCGGCTGCACGAAGAGCGGTACGTTCACGACGGCCCCCGTCTCGAGCGTCGCCGGCTTCGACCCGCCGCTGGCCGTGTCGCCCTTCAGGCCGGGGTCCGTTTCCTTCACCGTGAACGCCGCCTTGATCGGCAGTTCCACGCCGATCACCGAGTCGCCATGGACGAGCAATTCCGTATCCATGCCTTCGGTAAGGAACTCGGCCTGCTTGCCGAGCGTCTCGGTCGGTACGGCATGCTGCTCGTAGGAACCGGTGTCCATGAAGGTCAGGGTGTCGCCCTGGCGGAAGAGAAATTGTCCGTCTCGCGTGGAGAGGGCGGCCGGCTTTACCTTTTCACTACCCTGGAACGTCTTCTGAAGCGCCGCGCCGGTCTTCAGGTTCTTGAGCTTGGTCCGCACGATCGCGCCGCCGCGTCCCATCTTGGAATGTTGGTACGACAGTACCACGTAGGGCTCGCCGTCGAGCTCGATCTTGGTGTTCGTCTTGAGGTCGGTGATTCCGAGCATCAGCGGGTAGTGAACGGCATCAGCGCGGCCAGGCGGGAACGCTTGATCGCCCGCGCGACCATACGCTGATGCTTGGCACAGTTACCCGAGCGCCGGCGAGAATCGATCTTCCCGTACGGGCTCACGAACCGCGAGAGCAACCGGACGTCCTTGTAATCGATGACGTCCAGGCCCTTGCTGCAGAACAGGCAGCGCTTATGCTTCGGTCGTTCGGTAGCCATTAGAAGGGAATGTCATCCAGCGACGGGTCTTCTCCCGGCGCGTCCTTACCTTTCTTCTCGTCCTGCTTGCCGGCCTTGCCTGCCTTGTCGTCAGCTTGCGACGCTTCGGCTTCGGTCGGCTGGGCAGGGGCCTGGCTGGCCGCCGCGCCACCCGCGGCCGCGCCGCCGCCTTGTCCGCCCTGGCTGCCTCGTGAATCCAAGAGGATCATGTCATCGGCGACGATCTGCGTCTTCGAACGCTTAGACCCATCTTGGGCTTCCCAGGTGTCGGTCTGCAGCCGTCCCTCGAAGTAGGCACGGCGGCCCTTAGCGAGATACTGGTTGCAGATCTCGGCGAGCTTGCCCCAGACGACGACGTTATGGAACTCTGCCGCTTCCTGCGTCTCGCCCTGCTGGTTCTTCCACTGACGGTTGGTCGCGACGCCGAAGCTCGCTACCTGCTGCCCGTTCGGGGTGGTACGCAGCTCAGGGTCCCGTGTCAGGTTCCCGATGATCATTGCCTTGTTGAGATCTTTGGCCATGGTGCCTCCGATTAATTAATCCTCTTGATCCTTGAGTTGCGCCTCGAGCGCGGCTTCAAGTTCCTGTTTGGTCGCTGCCTTCTTGGCGGGTTTCCGTTCCGTGGTCCCGGCTTCCTTGCCAGTGTCAGCAGGGGCTTCCTGCTTCGTGACCTTCTTGACCGCAGGTTTCGCGGTCTTCCGCATTTCCTCCGGCACCTTCACCTTGGCGGCTTCCTTGCTTTCCTCGACGGCGGTCGTCACCTGGGTGACCTGTCCCGGTTCGGGGACTTCTTCCGCGGCCAACAGTACGGTGCGGATGATTCCGTCCATCACGTTCAGCCGCCGGGTGAGTTCGTTCACCTGGTCGTTCGGAAGCTCGCAATGCAGTAGCGTGTACCAGCCGTGGTCCTGCTTCGCGATATCGTAGGCGAGCTTGCGGCGGCCGAGCGCGTTCTGCTCCTTGGCCTTACCGCCGAGCTCGAGCAGCACGGCACCGACCGCATCGGCCACCTTGGCGGCTTCCTGCTCGGTCTTGTCACCGACGACGACGAAGAGTAATTCGTAAGTTCTCATGCTTCTCGTGGACTATCGTCCCGGTTGCCCGGGAGAAAAGCTCGTAACTCTGAGTCTACGGTCGCGATCCCGGAGCGTCAAGGAACGAAGCCTATTTATGGTAGCTTGCTTTTGTAAAGCTGTCAATCATCAGGCTCCGTGCCGGATGTGCATGACGTCGCCGTCCTGCACGACGTACTCCTTGCCTTCGGCACGGAGCTTGCCGGTATCCCGCGCGGCCGATTCGCTGCCGGCGGCGATGAAATCCTCGTAAGCGATGACTTCAGCCCGGATGAACTTGGCTTCGAAGTCGCCGTGGATGGTCCCGGCGGCCTGGGGGGCGCTGCTGCCGCGGCGGATCGGCCAGGCGCGGACTTCCTTCGGCCCGGCGGTGTAGAAGGTGATCAGGTCGAGCAGCCCGTATCCGGCCTGGATGAAGCGGTTGAGGTTCGGTTCCGTGAGCCCGACCGATTCCAGAAACTCCGGGCGTTCCTCGGGCGGGAGCGCGCCGATCTCCGCCTCGATCTTCGCGGACACGGCGACCACCCGGAATCCTTGCGGCTCGGCCCAGCGCTCGGCCTCCTGGAAGAATGAATTGGTGCCTGGCTTGGCTACGTCCCCCTCGTCGACGTTCGCGACCACGAGCATCGGCTTGGCGGTGATGAACGGCAGCGGACTGCCCTTTGCCAGCGTCTTCCGTTCGTCGGCATCGAAAGCCACGCTGCGGGCCGGCTGCTCGGCGTCGAAGGCCGCACCGATCCGCCGGAACAGTTCCAGCCGCTCGGCGGCGTCGGGGTTGCCCTTGGCCTCCTTCTCCAGCGGGCCGACCAGCTTTTCGTACGTCTGCTGGTCGGCGAGGATCAGTTCGAGCAGGACGGTGCGGAGGTCGTCCACCGGGTTCAGCTTGCCGGAGACGTGGGTGACCTGCGGGTCCTCGAAGCAGCGGACCACGAGCGCGATCGCGCTGGTCTCGCGAATGTGGGCCAGGAACTTGTTGCCGAGGCCCTCGCCCTTGCTGGCGCCGCCGACCAGTCCCGCGATGTCGGTGAACTGCACCGTGGCGGGGACGGTCCGCTCCGGCTTCACCAGTTCCGTGAGCTTCGCGAGCCGCGGGTCGGGGACGTCGACCACGCCTTCGTTCGGCTCGATCGTGGTGAACGGCCGGTTCGCGCTCTCGGCCTGCGCGCGCTCAAGCAAGGCGTTGAAGAGCGTGGACTTACCGACGTTCGGAAGGCCGACGATACCGATGGAGAGGGACATACGTTCAGTGTACGTGAACGCCGGATGATAGAGCCGCTCCGGCCGCCGTGGTACGCTGAATCGTCGCTCCTTAACGCCCCTGGTTCCCGCCATTGAGCTATCGAAGCATTCGATCGCTCTGCTCGGGAATCAGGCACACGAACACAGGGAGGAAGCAGTGAGCACGAATACCGAAAACACGCTGGTGGCCGCGGTCATCGTGGCACCCGTGGCTCTACTGGCGCGGCTCAACCGGCCGATATCACGGCTCCGGGCAGGTTTCTGGGGCACCGCCTTGGGCGGGGTCGCCGGAGGAGCCGCACTGGCAACGACCGTCGTTGCTTCACACAGCATGTGGGATCCTTCGGTGGAGGACCTGACCGATGGCCAGCTCGAAGAGACGGCGGCGAGCTTCATGATCGGCGGCTTGATCGGCGGCTACTTCGGTCTGATCTTCGGTCTGCTCGTCAGAGTCTTCCACCGCTGATTCCACTCACCAAATCCGGAGAATAACCTCTGCGCGTATCTACGTGTCTCCGGCATCGTCTTGACCATGTCCTTATGGACATCCGAGACGATGCAGAGCCCTCTCGCATAGCGACTGACGAGACCTGGGAAGTTCAGGTCGAAAGGGAACCAAACGTAAGAACCCCGGCCCACGGAGCCGGGTGTTTGATAATGGTACTGCTGCTGACGTCCTAACCCCGGAGGGAAACTCTGGTCAGCACCGGTCGGAAAGCGGATGGCTTGGCGAGCGGAGAGTTGGCGTGTCGCTAGGAGCTGATCGGTGTATCGGTGCCGCTGGGTGAAGCCTCCGGATCCGGAGCGTCCGGGGAGTCTTCATGGTCGCGGGGCGGGCGCGGGAGCACCGGGCGCGATCCCATGTCGATCAACTCGATCGCTGGCGGTCCGGTGAGGACGAGTCCGAGGACGAAGTCCTTTCGGATCGACCAGATCGCCCGGCCGCACTGCTTCTTCAGGAACGGACTGCCGGCGTCCAACGAGAACGCGGGAGGCTTTTCCCGTATCGGGATGAACACCATCGTGATGCGGAAGTGGCACGCCTCGCGGTTCCGGCCTGGCGGCCGGCCGACGTGCCGTTGGAACGACTCGCAGTTCTTGGCCGGCTTGATCCGGACCCGCCGTTCCACTACCCGGTCCGGCAGGTAGAGGTGGCAGTCCAGGCTGCGGCCGTTCCGGTCATGGTCGAGCTGGGTGGGCTGCGCGGCTGGTGCAGGAGCCTCCTTGGGTTCGGAACCGGGTACAGATGCCATGGCGAGTGCCAGCGCGGCCAGTGCCATCAACAGCAACAGCAACAACTTTCTTGCGAGCCTCATGGGCCTCCCTCGGTCGGATGCGGGCAGGGGTGCGGCTTACGTATTTAAGGAGCGACCGCTTATTATTGCTCCACTAAGCGGTAAATTGCAACGTCGCAGGATAGTAAAACGGGCCGGTCTTCATCGAATGGATTCGAGGAAGGGTCCGGCCCGTAGATTCGTCATTCCCGCAGGTCGTAGCCGTACCGACGGTAACGGCCTATCGCGTTTCCTACCGCCTCACCGAGTGCGAACAAGCTCAGGGCGGAAATCGCGAGGCAGCCGACGACGATGAGGAAACCGAAGACGAGCAGGAATCCGGCGCCCGTCGGCGTCTCGGGGCAGATCAGCTTGAGGAGCAGGACTGCCGGCACGCTGGCCAGCAGGGGTCCGAAGCAGTAGAAACCGTTCCGGAACACCGCACGATACTCCGGCACGGCGAACAGCGGCAGCGAGCGCACGGCGCTCCTTTCGGTCGAGGGTGGTTCGGGCTGAGATCATCAGGACCGGCGCTGCTCGCGGTGGTACCTGCCGTGCTCCAGGCCGCTCCGATAGCAGCAGATGAGTGCCAGGATGATGCAGAAGATGCAGATCCAGGGCGTAGACGGCAACACTATGAGCGTCGCGCAGGCGAGCACGTAAGACGCGAACGCCAGGAAGCCGTAGGTGAGGCTCAGCACCAGTCGATATTTCGGCCGGATCGGCAGTGCAGGCATCGTTTCCTTTGGTCGGGAACAAGACGGAATGTGAAGCAGCGGGTTTATTGTACGCTGAATACATGGCTACTTTCGACGACTTCCAGAAGCTCGACATCCGCGTCGGCGAGATCGTCTCGGCGGAGGCGTTTCCGGAGGCGCGGAGGCCCAGCTACAAGCTGACGATCGACTGCGGGCCGGAGCTCGGCACCAAGCGGTCGTGCGCGCAGCTCACGGCGAACTACCCGCGGGAGTCGCTCGCGGGCAAGCGGGTGTTGGCGGTGGTGAACTTCCCGCCGCGGCAGATCGGTCCGGTGGTCTCGGAGGTGCTGACGCTCGGCGTGCCGGACGCGCAGGGCGAGTGCGTCCTGCTCACCCCGGATGCAGATGTGCCGTTGGGTGGAAAGGTGTATTGAAGTCCTAGCTAGATAGGGCCCTGTCCAAATTCTCGGGAAGCTTTTCGCGGAATCTGGAAACTCCTTTTCGTCCACGCAATAAGATGACCTGAGGGTGATCTTTGATCAGTGATTGGATCGTGTTCCGATGCTTCGG
>JALYJZ010000040.1 GCA_030775025.1 bacterium | reverse complement strand
ACCAAAGAACACCGCCCGACGTGGCGGTGTTCTTATTTTTTCGATTAGTTTATCTGAACGGGTATTTAGAACGGTTGTTCAGTTAGTCGCGAAAGTACCCGGACAAGCTAGGTGGACGAACAACCAAGCCGTTCATAGCCTTGACCCACGCAAAATATGGTAGCTAGTGTGAACAGGCTATCCTACATCTAGTGGTTCCACGTCCTCTCGACGCCTGGCCCCACGGAACCTAGGTAGGATACAACTCCCTTTTATGGAATGCCCACAATGCCAAACCGATTCGCTTCGCGTGATTGACTCACGCGACGTGGAAGCGGAACCGGCGATCCGCCGCCGCCGTGAGTGCGAACGTTGCGGGTTCCGGTTCACGACCTATGAACGCATCGAGACGCCCTTACTCAGTGTCGTCAAGAAAGACGGCCACCGTGAACCGTTCTCGCGCGAGAAGCTGGCCCGCGGAATCCGTCGGGCCTGCGAGAAACGCCCGATTCCGGAGCCGGAGGTGGAGCGGGTAATCGCCCGGTCCGAACAGGATATCCGGGGTCACGGAGAGTCGGAAGTGGCGGTCCGGCGCATCGGCGAAGCGGTCATGTGCCATCTTAAGAAACTCGACCACATCGCGTACATCCGTTTCGCCAGCGTGTATCGTGAGTTCGCAGATCTTTCGGAGCTGGACGCGGAGATCAAGAAAGTCCTCGGCAAACAAGAAAAAGTCTTGGGTAAGCAGGGTTCCCGTTCGCGGGACCGGCAATTGGCATAAATACTAATACATAGAAAGGAGCATCGTGCCCGAAGCCACCATCCAAAAACCCCCGAAAAACCTAAAGCAGGCCGCGTTAAAACGGCCCGTGCCGGTGGAGAAGGGCACCGAGCTCGATGGTATCCGATCGAAGGTATTCCTGGATCGTTACGCCTGGAAGGACCAGGAAGGCAATCCGATCGAGGCGTATCCCGAACAGATGTGGGGCCGTGTCGCCAAGGCACTTGCCCTCGTGGAAGAACCGGCCAAGCGAAAGCACTGGGAGCAGCGGTTCTACAAGTCGATGGAAGGCTTCAAGTTCGTACCGGCCGGCCGGATCCTTTCCGGCGCCGGGACGGGACATCAGGTGACGTTCTATAACTGCTTCGTGATCCCGTCACCGACGGATTCGCGGGACGGCATCCTCGACAACCTCAAGGCGATGACCGAGATCATGTGCCGCGCCGGCGGCGTCGGCGTGAACCTGAGTTCGCTCCGTCCGCGCGGCACCCACATCAAGACCGTGAACGGCACCAGTTCGGGCCCGATTCCCTGGGGCGAGCTGTACTCCGTGGCCACCCACGACGTGATTCAGCAGGGCGGCAGCCGCCGCGGCGCGCTGATGCTGATGCTCAACGACGACCATCCGGACGTGGAGGAGTTCATCGGTGCCAAGCGCGATCTCAAGCGCCTGCTCGGCGCGAACATCTCCGTCTGCATTTCCGACGGCTTCATGAAAGCGGTCAAGGAAGACGGCGATTGGGAACTCAAGTGGGAGGGCAAGCATTACCGCACCGTCAAGGCCAAGGAAGTCTGGAGCAAGATCTGCGAGAGCGCCCATGCGTCCGCCGAGCCGGGACTGCACTTCATGGAGCGCTCGAACAAGCGCAGCAACACCTGGTACTACGAGCAGTTGATCTCTACCAACCCGTGCGGCGAACAGCCGCTCGGCGCCTGGGCGGTCTGTAACCTCGGTGCGCTCAATCTCGCCGCGTTCGTCACCGAAGAGGGCGAGATGGATTATGAATCCCTGGCCGACCATTCCCGCGTCGCGATCCGGGCGCTCGATAACGTGGTGGATGCCAACTACTACTTCTTCAAGGAGAATGAGGACCAGCAGATGGGTACCCGCCGCACTGGGCTCGGCACGATGGGCCTTGGCGACGCGCTGATCAAGATGAAGCTCCGCTACGGCTCCGACAAGTCGCTGGACGTGATCGAGAAGATCTACAAGACCATCCGCGATTCCGCCTACGACGAGTCGGCGGAGATTGCCAAGGAGAAGGCGCCCTTCCCGATGTTCGACCGCAGCAAGTACATGCAGGGTTGGTTTATCAAGCGGCTACCCCAGGAAATCCAGGACAAGATCGCCAAGTACGGCATCCGTAATGCGGTCGTCCTGACCCAGGCGCCGACCGGTACGACCTCGCTGCTGTCCGGCGTGTCCTCCGGCATCGAGCCGGTCTACGACTTCGCGATGAAGCGCACCGACCGGACCGGGGAACATATCCTCTATCATCCGCTGTTCAAGGCCTGGAAAGACGAGCACGAGGGCGAAGAGGTCCCGGACTACTTCGTCACGACGAACGATCTCTCGCCAATGGATCACGTGAAGGTGCAAGCCAAGATCCAGGATTACACCGACAGCTCGATCTCGAAGACGGTCAACGCACCGAACTCTTACACGGTCGAGCAGGTGAAGGAGCTCTACGAGGCCGCGTATGACATGGGTCTCAAAGGCGTCACGTTTTACCGCGACGGCTCGCGTGACGCGGTGCTGACGCGTGTCTCCGACGAAGAGAACAAGGAGCAGCCCGCTGATTCCGGCGTGCAGCCGAAGGGCGAGATGGCCCGCGGCATCATGGCGCCGCGTCCCGACAAGCTGAAGGGCGTGACTATGCGGCAGATGACCGCCTACGGCAAGATGTACGTCACCATGAACACGGACGAAGACGGCAACCTCGTCGAGGTATTCGCAATGCTCGGTAAGGCTGGCGGCCTCGGTGCCTCCATGACCGAGGCGATCTGCCGCCTGATCTCGCACAGCCTTCGGGCCGGCGTGGCACCGCGGCTGATCATCAAGTCCCTCCGGGGCATCACCGACCAGCCGTACGGCTTCGGCGACCGCAAGGTGACTTCCGTAGCCGACGCGATCGGCAAGACGATTGAGGATTACCTCTACCCCAAGCTGGAGCTTCCGGACACCGGCGATGACGCCGCCAAGCAGCCGGCATTGCCCGACGACGCCAAGGCCCAGGCGGCAGAGTTCGACGCCAAGGCCCAGGCAGTCGCGGGAGCCGCGGAGGCTTCTCAGAACAGCTCCACCAATCTCGCCGGGATCTGCCCTGACTGCGGGGGTCCGCTCGAGTTCGCGTCCGGATGCAAGGTCTGCCACACCTGCGGATATTCCGCGTGCGGCTGATCCTCCATAGCCAGCGCCTTTAATAACCTTGATGGAATGGATAGAGCCGGGGAAGCGTCGTGAGAATCGACCGCGGTCCCGCCACTGTGATCCGAGCGTCCCGACGGACGTGAGGTAAGCCAGGATACCGGCTCATCCGACACATGTTCCGACCTACGGTCGATAGGTCAGGGAGTCACGCGCCCTGGTGGCGCATTTTTTAATCAAACAAGTACAGATCATCACATGCCAATCAGTCCAGAAACAGAGAGTAGACCGACCGCTTCGAAAAGCGAATTAATCGCCGGGTTACCGCTGGAGGGAACCGATCGACGGGTCGTCGCCCAAAACATCCAAAGCTCCGGCCTTGAGGTCCGGGATCTGGAAGGATTTTGGAGCAGTGTCGCGGAAATACCCGGTATGCGGGAAGGCACGCGCGCAGAGCTCGAAGCTCGGCTTGCGGAACCGGGAGCCTACTATGACGGTGATGCCGAACGGGACTTTTCCCAGTTCGCCGTGGATCCGGTCGGCAAGCGGTCCGAGATCCTCTCGAAGATCCGGAAGGAGAAGGAGGAGCGGCGTAACGACGAGCCCCCGCGGGCCGACGGACCGTCACGCGGACGCCGCCGTCAACCGGAAGTCCGTCCGCGATCCCATGGTGACGACCTTCCTGCCCGCTCGGCCACGCGCCGCGAGCGGCGTCCCGTTTCCTTCATGGCCGATCTGGACCCTGGCCGGCCGGCGGACGATGTCGCGACGTCAGAGGATGGCGACAGGATTCCGGACGTGGCTGCCGTACCGGTGGTGGACCTGGCGATGCTCCTGCTCCGGCTCCGGACCCGCCGGAGACCGCTGGACCGGCGGCTCGCGGCGGAAGTCGCGCTGCGGCGGAAGGAGATCGGTGCAGACGATCCCTGGATCGCGCTGGCCGTAAGCGAATCCGCCGACACGCCGATTGCAACCGACCGGCAGGCAAGGGAAGATGGGAACCATGACGCAAACGTTCCTGATCCAGTTCATCGAGATCCTGAGCTTTACGCTGCAGATCCTGATCATCATCAGGGTGCTGATGAGTTGGGTCAATCCGCACCCGAGTGGGCCGCTGGGTCGGTTCCTGATGGAGGTGACCGAGCCGATCCTGAAGCCCTTCCAGCGCATCCTGCCGCCGATGGCTGGGATCGACTTCTCGCCGATCTTGGCGCTAGTGACGCTCCAGATCCTGGCAAGCCTGGCGATCCGTACGCTCGGCTGAGCGCGGAGCAACTGGCAGCGATCGAGGCCGCCGTACCGCCGGCGTTTGACGAGGATGAGACCCGGATACTCCTGGGCGACTACCTGGACGAGCCTTCCCTTGGACTTCCCGACGGGCGGGCGGGTAGGATGGACAGGTATGGATGGGTTCACCTCGAAGCTGCAGATGATCGGCCAGAACTTCTGGGAACGGCTGCCGGAATTCCTGATAACGCTCCTGATCGGCTTTCTGCTGGTGGAGCTGGCGATCTTCATCTTCAGCTTGGCACTGCGGGCGAGCCGTGTCCCGAAGGCACTGGCGTCGCTTCTGTACTCCCTGACACGCGCGTTTCTCTGGGTGGTCCTCTTCCTGGTGCTGCTCCAGAAGCTCGGCTTGGACGACGTCCTAGTGGCGGTGACCGGCTCGTCGGTGATCGTAGCCCTCTTCATCTCGACGGGGGTCGCGCCGTTGGTGACGGACACCTTGTCGGGACTGTCCCTGGCAGCGGACCGGAACTTCCAGCCGGGGGCGAAAGTTCAGGCGGGAGACAAGGGGACCGTCGGCCATGTGGTGGGCATGACGACCCGGAAGACCCGCATCCGGACTTCGGACGGGAAGATCCACGTCATACCCAACTCGGTGATCGACAAGAACGAGTGGGTCGTCCTCAAGACGAAAGGCTCCGCGGCACGTTCGACCCGGAAACGGAAATAGATTATCCTGAGCCTGTAGAAGCGCTTGATTCCGGCCATCACCGGAAGATGCTTCCGGAAGAACGCCCGTCCGCGGACGAGCCAGTAGACCCGGACGGCCACGGCCCGTCATCGCCGCCAACGAAGCGTCCTCGTCCTGAGGAAACCGAGGTGGTACCGCCCGGCAGGGTCCTCGCAACCGCGAGGTCATCCTATGGAGAAGAAACGACTTTCCACCCCGAAACCGATTACGTCCTTCCCGAAGCTCGAGGAACGGATCCTGCAACTCTGGAAGCGGGAGAAGACGTTCGCGGAGTCGCTGAAACGGACTGCCAAGGGTAAACGGTTCACGTTCTACGACGGTCCGCCGTTCGCGACGGGCTTGCCGCATTATGGCCACCTGCTGCAGGGGACGATCAAGGATGTCATCCCGCGCTTCCGGACGATGCAGGGACGGTACGTCGAGCGGCGGTTCGGTTGGGACTGCCATGGCCTTCCGGTCGAGTATGAGCTGGAGAAGGAGCGCGGCATCAAGGGGCGGCCCGACATCCTCAAGATGGGCGTGGCCAATTTCAATGATGCCTGCCGGTCGATCGTGCTCCGCCACACCAAGGACTGGC
>JALYJZ010000039.1 GCA_030775025.1 bacterium | reverse complement strand
GAAGTGCAGCCGGTCAATGCTCCCGAGTCGGAACTACGATTCCCCGGTCGGGGCTCCGTCGAGATAGACCCCGGTCCCAACGATGCGCTCCCAAACTGGTTCCCGAGTGGATTGGGGCGCGTGGGGGTCTTCCCGTTAAGCGCCGTAGGAATCGGTCCCAACGTCGGTTCGGCGGTGAATCTACATAGCTTCGGCAAAAGGAACCAGCTCTTCATGGGCGGCACGTGGTTTACTGCGAGTGACGGTGGGGTGGGTCCGCTGGTGCCGTGCCAGCCGCATTCTCCCACGATCACTCCGGTGACACCCCGGAGTTCCTCGTCTGATTACCGCTACAACGGCCGGGATTCGTTCTCGGTGACATCGGGACACACGCAGGGTTTGCTGAACTTCACGTTTCAGTACAATCCCCACAATCCCACGCTCGGCCGGGCGGACTGGCGGGTTGAAGTTGCCGGAGTCGGGGTGGTAGGTAGTGGTGTCGATCGGTTTTCCGATGACGTTTCACCGACTCAAACGCATACCCGTACCGTAAGCAATGTGGACATGGGCGCCCATGCCGGTTTCCGGAGCTGGCGCGCCTGTGTGGTGATGACTAACCAGACCTATTGCTCCCCGTACACGACCTTCCAGGTCAACGATGGTCCCACGGCCCAGATTCTCTCGCCGGCAAACAACGCGAACGTGAATCACAACCAGTGCACGCCGCTAACCTCCCGCTTGACCGATCCGGACACGAACGAACGTGTGGGTGCCCGGTTCAATTACACCTGGAATGACAGCCGCGGCTCCAACGTGGTGTACACTCGCCTCTACGACTACCCGGGGACGCTCAAGAACAACGGATCCACGTTCTCGGCGGACGAGCTTCGGGTCGAAAGCTGGCAGACCAATGGCAGCAACCAGTCGTTTACGCCGAACATCACCCTGATGGACTTCATCCGGCAGTACGTGCCGGACGGCGCGAACATCAACTGGAATTCCCGCGGCTACGACTTCACCGGGGCGTCCGACCTCGACGGCACCCGCCGGTTCCACGCGAACCTCTACAGTCCGCCGATCAGCACGCTGGACACGCTCCAGACCGCCACGCCGAACTTCCGCTGGGGGGTCGCGGCCGGCGCGGCATACCACCGCAACGTCCGTCCCATCCTGGACGCCGCGCCCCAGACCTCCAAGCAGATGTTCGACTTGAGCGACAGCGGATTCAATACGCCGCTGACCCATGCGACCGACGGCCAGACCGTCCGGGTCCGCGCGACCATCACCAACTCCGGTGAGACGCCGACGCCGTTCTACCAGATCTACGACTATATCGGCAGCACCCGGGACTTCGAGAAGCCGCAGAACATCAATGTCCGCCGGGGCGATGGCGGCACCAGGCGGTTCATGACACCGCCTGAGCGCGATACGCTCGTCAAGCAAGTCGTGGTCCGCAATGAGAACAATCCGAGCTTGGACCAGGAGGGCCCGTTCCCTACGGATAGCGCGGACTACCGCAATTCCGCCTGGCGCATCGAAGTCGGCACGAACACTACCGGAGGTTCGCTGCTCAACCGGGCCGCCGGATCGACCCAACTGAACCCGGGCGAGAAGATCATCATCGAGTACACGATCCGGGCCAACCGTAACCAGGCCGTCACCCCGCCGCAGGTCGACCCCGAGGCCGCCGACGAGGAAGGGAACTTCCAACGCCGCCAGCCGGTGGGGAATTCCCGTGGCGGTATTGCCCCGTCCGACACGCACACCCACCTGTACTACCAGCTGGACTACTGCAACGCCGCCGTGCGGGTCCGCAAGAACCCCGAGTTCCGCCAGGGTGACGTACTCGCCCCGTGGCTGCGTGCCGGGCGCGGTTCCGTCCATTCGAACGAAGGCATCTTCGGCTACGACAACGTCGGGCAGAACAACGCCACCTTCACGGTGACGGCAAAATTATAAATAAACCACTTCACCGGCCAGAACTCCTACCCGGGGTACCGCGCCGCGAACCAGCAGTGCCGGGACGACGGACGCGTCGACTGGCGGAAGGAGATGTCGGGCAACGCCCAGCGGATCATCGACGGTCCGGACCATGACAACGGGGATACCACCTCCACGTTCAACACGCAGAACTCCATCGACATGGGGGCGGGCGGCGATACATGGGTCCGGAACGGCAACTTCACGATCGGCGGCAAGCAGTTCACCGGCGTAGGGACGCTCGTGGTGAAGGGAGACCTGCGGATCGACGATGACCTTACCTACGGGGCGAACAGCGGCGGACGACCCAACTCGCTCGGCGTGATCGTGCTTGGCAACCTGATCATCGACAAGGATGTGCAGAACCTGGTCGGCACGTACTATGTCTCCGACGTCGAGCTTTCCGGCGGCAATATCCAGTTCGACGACGACGGCTGCCCGGCCTACAATCCCGCCGCTACCAGCCGTGGCGTGGTCTCCACTGGCGTTTCCGCGCAACAGCTCAACGTCCAGGGCGTGATGGTGGCACGGAAGTTCGAATTCCAGCGCTACTATGTGAATCCGGGCGCCGATCCGGACGCGCCGAACGATGCCGCGGAGAACGTCTACTATGACGGCCGGGTGGTCGCCAGCACGCCTCCCGGATTCGGGACGTTCCGCGACACTGCCGCCTGGTATGAAATCGCACCGTAAGGTAGCATGAACGAAGAAAAGGGGACATGACACAAACAAGGAAACGAAGGGGATAGGATGGCTCTGTTCGGCCAACAGAAACAGTTTTTCGGGCTCGATATTTCCGGCACTTCGGTGAAGGTGGTGGAGCTCAAGCACGGTCCATCCAAGCCCACCCTGGTCGCGTACGGCGGCATGGTGCTGCCGGTCGGCTCGATGCAATCCGACTCGGAAGTGGACCTGCAGAACGTTTCCAACGCGATTCGCCAGGTCGTGAAGAAGGCGAAGATCCAGGCCAACCAATGCGTGGCGGCCTTGCCGGGTTCCGGCGTCTTCACCAGCATCATCCGGCTGCCCGAGATGCCGAAAAGCGAACTGGCCGATTCCATCCGCTGGCAGGCGAAGCAGTACGTCCCGTCGCCGCTCGACGAGGTGATCCTCGACTGGCACGTGGTCGGTGAGGTCGCGCAGCCGGCCGCCCGTCCGCGCCCTGGCGCGACGGAGGGCCAGGCGAAGAGCAGTAAGGAAATCGAAGTCATGTTGATCGCCGCCCCGATCTCGCTGGTCAAGAAGTACGTGAAGATCATCAACGGCGCCGGCTTGAAGCCCTTGGCGCTGGAAATCGAACCGCTCTCGCTGGCCCGATCGGTGGTCGGCACCCGTGAGGAACCGGTGGTCGTGCTCGACATGGGCCAAGCTGGCTCCGAGATCTCGATCATCCAGAACGGGATCATCCGCCTGAACCGCAACACCACGGCCGGCGGCGGCGCCCTCACCCGGGCGATTTCGCAGAGCCTCGGCGTGGATGCCAACCGTGCCGAGCAGTTCAAGCGCGACTTCGGTCTGCGCGCCGACAAGCTCGAAGGACAGATCCCAAAGGCGGTGAAGCCGGTCCTCGACACGTTGGTCGGGGAGATCCGTCGTTCGCTCGACTACTACCGCGAGCAGCCGCATGCCCAACTCGACATCCGCGAGATGGTCGTGGTCGGCGGTACGGCCCGCATGCCGGAGCTCCTGGCGATGCTGTCGGGTACGTTCGGTCTGGAGACCAAGATCGGCGACCCCTGGGCCAACGTGAACTATGCGTCCGGACTTAAGCAGCAACTGTCCGAACTCGCGCCGTCATTCGCCGTGACGGTCGGGCTCGCGATGCGTGAAGGATAGGATCCCGGAGAACCACCGTGCCGACACTCAACATCAACCTCCTCAGGAAAGAACAACGGCAGGTGGACCGCCTGTCGCAAGCGACGGTTATCGTCGGTGCGGTATCCGGTTCGATCGTCGTGCTTTCGCTGCTGGTCGTGGTCTTCCTCTACACCACGATCGCGATCCAGGACAGCCAGAAGCAGGGGCTGATCGAGGACCGCGACCGGTTCTCCGGCGAGATCGATGAGCTCGCCGAGTTCGAGCAGCCGTTCTACTCCGAGATGACGTTGCCGCAGCAAGCGGGAGCCTACCAGCAACAAGTGGACGGGCTTCGGGAGCTGATCGACAACCACAAGTACTTCACGCTCTATCTCTCGGAGATCGCGGTGAATACGCCGCTTTCCGTGATCTACCGGTCGTTCGCCTCGGAGAGCAACGACCGCCTGACCGTGACCGGCCGTGCCAAGACTTACGGGGACGTCTCGAAGCTCGCGAAGAAGTTCGAGAACCTCTCGTTCGCCCGTTCCGCCAGCATCCAGGACGCGCAGCTGGAACGGGAAGACGAGGAGTATCCGGTGCAATTCACGCTGATCATCGAACTGAAGTCCGCGGCGGAGCTCAAGAAGCTGCCGGGGCCGAGCCAGCAGGACCGGTCGTCGGGCGCCGCGCCGCAACCGAGCCCGAACGCCTCGCCGCAGGCGTCGATACCACCTGAGAGCGCCGACGTGCCACTACCGTTGGAGGGCGGTTCCTGATGGCCAAGCAGATCTTCAACGTGAGCAGCCGGTACAACGTCATCGCGGCGATCGTCGCGGGCGGGCTGCTCGGGGTAATCCTGATCGTCTCGCTCTTAGTCGTGCCGGCTTGGAACCGGCTGCAGGAGCTGGGCCGGGAAGTGCCGGTCGAGCAGCAGAAGCGCGACCAGGCCGAGCAGGACCTGGAGAACCTGAAAGATGCCAAGCAGTTCTTCGAGGAGCAAGCCACCGACGTGGAACGGGTGAACCTGGCCCTGCCGGTCCGCCCCGAGGTCCCCACGCTTCTGGCGATCCTGGAGAGCCTGGCGATCGATTCCGGCGTCTACCTCGACGGCTTCACGCCGCAGCAGCTGGGAGCGGCTGAAGCGGCTGCCCAGGCCCAGGCCGAACCGACCGCGGATGCCGCGCCCGGCGGCGTGGATTCCCTGGAAGTCACCGCTAATTTCAGCGGTACGTATTCCTCGCTCCTGAACTTCCTCTATAGCCTCGAGCGCAGCCTCCGGATCGTGGACGTGAAGGTCATCAATGTCAGCGCCGTGGAAGATACCGGCGCGATTACCGGCAGCATCTCGTTCCGTACGTACTATAAGACGGTCGAGGGATCGGCACCGGCCGGTGCCGACGCTGCCGCGGACGCACCCGATGCCGCCGCGCCGGCCGAAGGAGGGGCCCAATGAAGCACTTACAAGACCTCGCGCCTTGGCAAATCATCCTGGTCGCCATCGGCACCCTGATCATCGTGCTGGTGGGTGGGTACTTCCTCGTGACCATGCTCACGACCACGCCGCCGACCGAGGAGGCCAAGGCCACCGTCCCGGCCGACCTGGGCGGTGAGCAGAACGCCGAGGTGCTCACGCAGTTCGAGGTGTTCGAAGAGCCGAAGGATCTGCCTGAAGCCCCGGAACCGGTCCAGACGATCGATCCGAACGCCCCGAGCACGGTCAATCCGTTCGAGTAGTACGGTTACCACATGAACCTCCCGAACCCTTGACGATAGGGCGTTTTTATGCTACAGTGAGGTAATTTTCCTGGGACTGACCAGGAAGGTTACACACCAATACACATGCTGAACGATGCCGCCAACCCGGTCCGCTCGACCGCCACGAAGTTCCAGGAAGCCCTGGTCGAACTTGAGTTGCTGACGACAGAGCAGGCGAAGAACCTACGGC
>JALYJZ010000038.1 GCA_030775025.1 bacterium | reverse complement strand
CATCTCGACAAGCAACGCGACGCGGTCTCCGATGTGATCTACCTATCCGGTTCAGGCGGCGACGCCGAGGTGGAATGCGCGCTCCAGTACACGAACACGTATGCCGAACACACGTTCTCGTTCGCTAACAACATCAACACGATCGAAGGCGGCACCCACCTGACGGGACTTCACCGTGCGCTGACGCGGGTCGTCAACGACTATGCTCGCAAGCAAGGCTTCATCAAGAAGGAGAAGGACGGTTCGCTTTCCGGCGAGGATGTCCGCGAAGGACTCACCATGGTGCTGTCCGTGCGTCTTCCTGATCCGCAGTTCGAAGGCCAGACCAAGGCCAAGCTGAACAATCCGGAAATCCGGAGCGTGGTCGAGCAGGTGGTCGCGGAGGGGCTCGCCACGTACCTCGAGGAACATCCGAGTGACGGCCGGAAGGTCGTCGAGAAAGCGTACCTGGCTGCCAAGGCCCGGCTGGCCGCCAAGGCCGCCCGCGATACGGTACTCCGGAAGGGAGCCCTGGAAGGCATGACGCTGCCCGGCAAATTGGCCGACTGCTCGTCGAAGGACGCGTCCCAATCGGAGCTGTATATCGTCGAGGGCGACTCCGCCGGCGGCAGTGCCAAGCAGGGCCGTGATCGCGAGTTCCAAGCGATCCTGCCGCTCCGCGGCAAGATCCTCAACGTAGAGCGGGCCCGGCTCGACAAGATGCTCGCTAATAACGAACTCAAGGCGTTGATCATCGCGCTCGGGGGCGGTATCGGCGAGGAGTTCGACGTGGAGAAGCTCCGGTATCACCGGATCATCGTGATGACCGATGCCGACGTCGACGGCGCACACATCCGGACGCTCTTGCTCACGTTCTTTTACCGGCACATGCCGGATATGATCCGTTCGGGATACCTCTACATCGCGGAGCCGCCGCTCTATAAGGTGAGTTCGGGCCGCAATTCGGCATATGCCCAGACGGAGGCGGAGCGCGATGACCTGATCAAGCAGTTCCTGGAGAAGAAAGGGGCGGTCAAGGAAATCGCGGAGCAGCTCGCGGAAGACGGCGGCCGGGCGACGACATCGGCGCAAAAGGACATCGCCGGCGTGAACATCCAGCGCTACAAGGGCCTCGGTGAGCTCAACCCTAGCCAGCTGTGGGAGACGACGATGGATCCGGAGAACCGCGTCCTGCACCAGGTCACCGTGGACGACGCCGAGAAAGCGGACGAACTCTTTGATACGCTAATGGGGGCGGATGTGGAGCCGCGTAAGAAATTCATCCAAACGCATGCGAAGTCGGTAGCTAATCTCGATATCTAATGACAAAGGAAATATATGGAAGGTAAAGGCTGGTTTCTCGTTTATGGCGCCCTGCTGCTGATCGTGGTGTATTTGGTCTTCTCGGTCGCGAGCCTGAGCGGAAAAGTGAACGAACTTCAGGCCGACGTGGCGGCATTGAATGACCAGGCAGGGACGATCGAAGCCTCGCCGGAACCGGATGGTTCGGAGACGGCGTCGCCAGAGCCGTCACCGACGAGCGACCTAACCACGCCGGCTGGCCGCGACGTACAGCGCAAGCAGGACTTGAATGAGATCACGGCGGCGCTGGCCGCTTATTACGCGGAACGGAAGGCTTATCCCGGCAACCTGGCCGAACTCACGACCCAGTACCTGGAGCAGATTCCTACCGACCCGTCGTATCCTCAGTTCGACTACCGGTATCGCCGGGAAGGTTCGGGTTTCATCCTGACGTCCGTGCTTGAACAGGAGAACGACCCCGCGGATACGGCCGGGGACGGGCGGGCGGATAAGATCATGACGCTCAGGGGCCAAGAAGGATCGACGGACGGCAACCCGTCCTGACCGTCTCCGCGCATTGCAGAATGCTGGCAGGGCACGCCTGGAAATGAGATAATGAAGCCGTAACTGTGGCGCACCACGCCGCTCACGAACACCCATGGCAGATATCGGCGAAGTAAAACTACAATCAATCGAAGGGGAGCTCCAGCGTTCTTACTTAGACTATGCGATGAGCGTGATCGTGGCCCGGGCGCTGCCGGACGTGCGCGACGGCCTCAAGCCGGTGCACCGGCGGATCCTCTATGCGATGAGCGAGCTTGGGCTCCGGAGCGGTGCCAAGTACCGCAAGTCCGCCACCGTCGTCGGTGAAGTGCTCGGTAAGTATCACCCCCACGGCGATACCGCCGTCTACGACGCGATGGTGCGGCTGGCCCAGGACTTCGCGATGCGCTATCCGCTCGTGGACGGGCAGGGTAACTTCGGCTCGATGGACGGCGATAACGCCGCCGCCATGCGGTACACCGAAGCGAAGATGGCGAAGATAACGGACGAGCTCCTGGCAGACCTCCAAAAGGATACCGTCGATTGGCAAGATAACTACGACGGTTCCCACAAAGAACCGCAGGTGCTGCCGGCGAAGCTCCCCAACCTGCTCTTGAACGGGACGGTCGGCATCGCGGTCGGCATGGCGACCAACATTCCGCCGCATAACCTGCGCGAGGTCGGTGCGGCGGTGATCCACCTGATGGATAATCCCGATTGCACGCCGGCTGACCTGACGGAACATATCCAGGGTCCCGACTTCCCGACCGCCGGCATCATCTATGGCCGGGAACAGATCAAGGCCGCTTATGCGACCGGGCGCGGCAGGATCGACATGCGGGCGCGGGCCGAGATCGAAGAGCGCAAGGGCGGTTCCCACCGGATCGTGGTCACGGAGATGCCGTACCAGGTGAACAAGGCGATGTTGATCGAGAAGATCGCCGATCTGGTGCGCAGCAAGAAGATCCAAGGCATCGCCGACCTCCGTGACGAATCGGATCGCGACGGCGTCCGCGTGGTGGTCGACCTCAAGCGCGATTCCTACCCGAACAAGGTCCTCAACCAACTATTCCAGCACACCGACCTTCAGAAATCGTTCCATCTGAACATGCTCGCCCTGACGCCGGACCTGGAGCCGCGGGTGATGACCGTGAAGGACGTGCTGGCGCATTACCTGACGCATCGTGAGACGGTCGTCCGGCGCCGGGCGACGTTCGAGCTGGCGCAGGCCAAGGACCGGGCGCACATTCTCGAAGGCTTGCTCACCGCACTCGACCAGATCGATGCTGTGATCAAGACCATCCGGGCCTCCCAGGACCGGAACGTCGCGGCTACCAACCTCCGGAAGAAGTTCAAGCTTTCCGAGGCCCAGGCCAAGGCAATCCTGGAGATGCGGCTCCAGGCCCTGGCGGCGCTCGAACGGAAGCATGTCGAGGAAGAGTACAAGGAGCTGCAGAAGAAAATCAAGGAGCTGACGGCGCTGCTCAAGTCACAGCAGAAGATTCGGGGTGTGGTGAAGGAAGAGCTGACTGAACTCATTGAGACGTACGGTGACGAACGGCGGACCGAAGTGAAACCCGAACCGCTCGGCAAGTTCGGTGACATGGACCTGATTCCCAAGGAGGAGGTCTTCATCACGCTGTCGAAGGAGAACTACATTAAGCGGATGCCGGTCTCGACGTACCGGGCGCAGGGACGCGGCGGCAAAGGCGTGACCGGCGGACAGACCAAGGAGACTGACATGGCGGCGCACCTGGTGAGTACGGACACGCACGCGAACGTGCTGTTCTTCACCAACCAAGGCCGCGTCTTCTCGATCAAGGCGCACCAGGTTCCGGTGGCCTCCCGGCAGGCCCGTGGCACGGCGATCGTGAACGTGATCCAGCTTGCCCCCGAGGAGCGGGTGACGGCGCTGGTGCCGATCGAGGACTTCAAGGCAGAAGGCGAGTGGTATCTCTTCATGGCGACGCAGGGCGGGTTCGTGAAGAAGACGGTGCTTTCCGACTTCGAGAAGGTCCGCTCCAGCGGCCTGATCGCGATCAACCTGACCAAGGGCGACGAACTGCGCTGGGTGCATGTCACCGACGGCAAGGATGATGTGCTGATGGCTACCGCGCAAGGCAAGGCGATCCGGTTCGCCGAAAAGGAAGTGCGCCCGATGGGGCGGGCCAGCCGCGGTGTCAGCGGCATGCGCGTGAAGCAAGGGGACGAGATCGTGGGTGTGGAACTGGTCCACAAGGACGTGGATCTGCTCGTGGTCAGCGAGAAGGGAATCGGCAAGCGGGCACCGATCACCGGATACCCGCGGCATCGACGGCGCGGGAGCGGGGTCAAGACCGCTACCATCACCAAGAAGACGGGGCTACTGGTGAGTGCCCGGGCGATCAAGCCGGGTACGGAGAACGTCCTGATTTCCGCAGCCAGCGGTCAGGTGATTCGGATTCCCGTGGAATCCGTACCGCGGCTGTCCCGGGCCACGCAGGGTGTATGGATCATGCGCCTGGGAGAGAATGACCGGGTAGTGACCGTAGCGACCACCTGACATGGATATGCTCCCCGACCTCAGCCCGGTGCTCGTCATCAGCGGGCTGGTCTGGTTCACCGCTGAGATCGTGAAGTACTCCATCGGCCGGCTGCATGACCGTGACCGTAAGTTCATGGATTCGGGGGGCATGCCGTCGGTACACACGGCGGTCATCGTCGGTGCCACGACCTCAATCGTGCTCACCGAAGGGATCGACAGCTCGCTCTTCGGGCTTGGTGTGGTCGTCAGCGCGATTGTAATGCACGACGCGGTCCGGGTGCGTTGGGCGGTCGGGGAGCAGGCGGTTCGCATCAACCAGTTGTCCCAGGGGCGCAAGTTGGCTCGGCTGCCGGTCTTCCGGGGCCACCGGATCCGCGAGGTCGCGGCCGGAGCGGCTTACGGCACCGTCCTGGCGACGATACTCTATCAATTGCTATATTCCTGACGATGGAAAGCTATCTCTTCTCAGTGCCCACGGACGGTCCCTACCGCTGGGCCGCGTCATTCTTGGCACCGCTCCTGGGGGTAACCATCGCCGTCGCAGCCGCGGCCGTCTGCCACTATTCGAATTCACCGACGATCCGCCGTCGGTTCCGGTGGCTCCGGAACGTGTCGTTCATGGCGGCCATCCTGCTTGCCGTATACGCGCTGCTTCGCGCGGCGGGAGCTCCGATCGTGAGTTACCGGGTCTGGCTCTATCTGATCCTGGTGCCGTACGTACTGTGGCTAGCCTGGTGGTTCCTCCGGATCCGCTCGCTCCCGCATGACCTTGTGGTCGAGCGGGAGCAGCGCCGCAAGCACGGGTACCGCCGGCGGGGCAAGCGTCGGCACCGCTAGGCATTGCCTCGCCTGGAACATCTGCGTAAAATGAGTCTTGCGGCGTAACTGCTGGAGATTCTCAAGAAGATTTATCCAACTCCATAAAACGATTGATCGTTTGCGGTTCCGTCAGGGCCGTTTTTGTTTCACGGAGGCCCGCTGCTCTTTTACAACAGGTTGACATGCCAAACCGTCACCACCATGGTGGCGGTCTCTAACAATTTCTAAGACAACTTTGACCTCGCCGGCTCTTCAGAGACGGCGAGTGTTTATCAGAGAGTTTGATCCTGGCTCAGGATTAACGCTGGCGGCGTGCCTAACACATGCAAGTCGAATGATTACATGGCGGACGGCTGAGTAACACGTTGGTACCTGCCCCGAACTCGGGGATACCCCCTGGAAACGGGGACTAATACCCGATAGTCTCTTCGGAGTAAAGATTTATCGGTTCGGGAGGGGCCTGCGTCCGATTAGCTAGTTGGTGAGGTAATGGCTCACCAAGGCGACGATCGGTAGGTGGTCTGAGAGGACGATCACCCAGACTGGGAC
>JALYJZ010000037.1 GCA_030775025.1 bacterium | reverse complement strand
CAAGGAGCGTGAGTGGGCGCGGCGCATCGCCGATTGGGACGAGCATGCGATCATCGGCGTTGAGAACGTGCTGGCCCGGAACGTGCCGCTCGATATCCTCAGCCTCACGGCCGAGGAGGTGCAGGCGGCGCGCGTGCGGTTCGTCCGGCGCGCTCTGGCTGCGTTGCTCTTCGAGGGGGACGCCAGCCAATTCGCGGGCCGCGTACTCATTTACCTCGCCGAGGGGATCGTTTCCCCGGAAGAGGTATCGCAGCGCCGGGAGGACCGGATCATCCTCGAGTACCACGTCTGCTTCTGCAAGCTCCGGCACCGCACCCAGGACTCGGAGTTCCAGCAGGAGCGTCAGCTGATCCTGCAAGCCGTCGCGAATTCCCAGCCCGCCACCTCATGAACCACCCCGGGCACCCGCCCCGACATCACACCAGATGCCGGGGCGGTTCTCTATGGCCGAAGCCCGCCCGCCCGCTACAATGGACGGGTGACACACCAACACCATAACCACGCCGCCTGATGGGGCTGTTCGACAAGGTCGGTTCCGTCTTCTCAGGCTCGAACCAGACGCTCTCGAACTACTTCATCGCGCTCGACATCGGCACGGAGTTCGTGAAGGCGTTGATTTGCGAGATCGTCGACGGCAAGGCCGTGGTGATCGGTTCCGGCCGGCAACGCCAGCGGCTCGGCGACATGCAGGGCGGCGCGGTCACCGACATCGGGGGCGTGATCGAGAACTGCGAGAAGGCGCTGGAGCGGGCGCAGCAGATGGCCGGCGTGATGCCGGAGCAGGTGGTGATGGGCATCGCCGGGGAGCTCGTGAAAGGTGCGACCACCACCGTCCACTATGAACGTGCCAAGCCGAGCACTAAGATCGACCTTACCGAGCTCAAGAACATCGTGCACAAGGTGCAGTGGAAGGCATTCGACCAGGTCCGCCAGCAGCTGGCCTGGGAGACGGGCCACGCCGAGATCGACGTGAAGCTGGTGAACGCGGCGATCGTCGACGTGCGGATCGACGGTTACCGCGTGACCAACCCCGTGGGCTTCCAGGGCAAGGACGTGACGATCGGGATTTTCAACGCGTTCGCACCGCTCGTGCACCTGACCGCGCTCCAGGCGATTCCCGAGGAGCTGGGGCTCGACCTGCTCTCGATCGCGGCCGAGCCGTACGCGGTGGCGCGCTGCATGGGCATTGAGGACCAGACCGAGTTCTCGGCGGTCTTCGTCGACATCGGCGGCGGTACCACCGACGTGGCGGTGGTCAGCAACGGCGGCGTGGTCGGCACCAAGATGTTCGCGCTCGGCGGGCGGACGTTCACGCGCCGGCTCGCTCAGGCGCTCAACTCGCCGTTCGAAAAGGCCGAGGAAGTGAAGCTGGCCTACACCAGCCAGCTCCTCGACCAGTCCTCGACCAAGCTCGTGAAGGAAGCCGTCGCCGCCGACGCCGAGGTCTGGCTGTCCGGTGTGCAGCTGACGCTTTCGGAATTCGGGAACCTCGACCTGCTGCCAGCCCGGATCCTGCTTTGCGGCGGCGGCTCGGAACTGCCGGAAGTCTCCAAGGTGCTGAACGGCGCTAAGTGGTATAAACAGCTTCCCTTTGCCAAGAAACCGACGGTCAACTTCATCCGACCGGAGGACATCCCGAACGTGAAGGACCACACCCGGAGCTTGACTGGCCCGCAGGACGTGACGCCGATGGCGCTCGCGAACCTGGCGCTGGACCTCGCGGGTCCCGAGGAGCTGCTACCATCGATATTGCGACGCGCCGTTAAGGCGATGACCACCTGATCAAACATGAAAGCGATATACCTAGAACCTGACGAAGAGATCACCAGCGTCGTCGACCGCCTGAAGGAGCTGGACGACGAGGACGTAGCGATTATCGTGCCCAAACGGGCGGCGCTCCTCCAGAGCATCGTCAACCTGAAGTTGCTCCGGTACCAGGCCGAGCAGCAGGGCAAGCGGATCAGCATCGTCACGAGCGATAAGACCGGCCGCAACCTGGCCGCGGCGGTGGGCCTGACCGTGCATCAGAAGCTGCCGGAGGGCGGCAAGGCGGTGAAGGAGTCGGCGGTCCAGGAGACCGGTGACCCGGTCAAGATCGGGTTCAAGAAGCGCCAGCCGGAAGAACCGAAGAAGCCGTCGGATGAGGCGGCGGCCAGCGCTGACATCGGCTACAAGAAGGGCAAGGACCCGGAGCTGGTGAAGCGGGAGATAGCGGGGGTTCCGGCGGACGAGGCGAACACCGTCTCCGAAGCGCCGGAACCTGCCGAAGGGGTCGTTGTTCCGGAGGCGGAATCGGAAGCTGACGCTGAAGAAGCGCCGGATCAGGAAAACGCTTCTCCGGAACCGGTAACGATTCCCGTGACCCGGGCCACCCAAGACGAAGCGCCGCCGCCGGACGAGTCGCAGCCGTCCGACAAGCGGTTCTCGTTCACGCTGCCAGGACTGCCGCGGTTTTCCCGTCCCTCGCTCCGGATGCCGAAGTGGAAAGGTGCCAGGAGTGGAGGAAGGAAGCGTTGGAAACTGATTGGCGCCATCGCGGCACTGGTCATCCTCCTGACCGGCGGCACGGCGGCAGCCGTAGTGCTGCCGAGCGCGACGGTGACCATCATCCCCAGGACGGACCCGTTCAAGGCGGAGATACCGGTGCGGTTCTCGACGACCGCGCCGCAGGCCGATGCCGAAGAGAACACGGTCCCTGCCAGGACCGTCGAGGTCACGCAGGAAGGTTCGTTGGAAGCGCGGGCTACCGGCCGCTCGATCGGCGGCGAACCGGCCCGCGGGGAGATCACCGTAGTCAACGAACTCAATCGCAACCAGCCACTGGTCATCCGTACGCGGTTCCAGGCTCCTGACGGACGGCTCTTCCGCTCCCAATCCGGCATCGTGGTACCGGCCGGCGGTACGACCACCGTGCAGGTCGTCGCCGACGAAGGCGGCACCGACGGCAACCTGCCGGCGGACACCCGGCTCTCGATTCCCGGCCTCCGCAGCACGACCGCGGTCTACGGGCAGATCGACCGGCCGTTGACCGGCGGGACCGATGCCGACAGCACGACCATTTCGCAGCAGGACATTGACCGTGCCCGGGCGCGGCTCGGCCAGCACCTCGCTCGCGAGGGCCTCAAGGAGGCCGAGGACCAAGCGGCCGTCGACTTCACGGTGAACCCGGAGATCGCGGCCATAACCGTACTGGAGAGCGAATCCGATCCCGACGCGGGCGCCTCGGCCGAGCGATTCACGATCAGTGGACAGGCTCGCATCACGTACTTCTCATACGAGGAGGAGGACCTTGAGCACGTGCTGGACGGTGACCTCGAGGCCAAGATTCCCGGCGGCACGAAGTTAGTGGATGAGCGGTCCGAGACGTTTCAGGTCCGGGAAAAGTCGGCTGCCCAGTTAAGCACGTTGCTAATCATCGACACTTTCACGGCCTCCGGCATTTCGGCGGAACGGATCGCCGAAGATATCGCCGGTAAGCGTCCGGAGGAGGCCGAGCGGATCATCAAGGAGACCGGCAAAGCGACCGACGTGACCATCGACCTGGCGCCATTCTGGGTCCGGTCGGTGCCGGGGGATGCTGGTAAGGTCCGCGTGCGGCTGGAGGCACGGCCGGCGGCTGGCGCCAGTCCGTCCCCGGGGGTGACGCCGGGCGCATGAGGGTCGTCGCGGTCGATCTCGGGAAAGCCCGGAGCGGCCTGGCCGTTTCCGACGAGCAGGGCATCACGGCCCGTCCGTTGACCACGGTCCCGACCGATCGGTTGGCCGAGGAACTAGGGAAGCTGATCAAAAGCGGCGTTTCCGCGGTGGTCGTCGGCCGGCCGCGGACGCTCTCTGGCGACTTGGGACCGCAGGCCCGGTGGGTCGAAGACCAGGTCGAGCGACTCAAGCTCGCCCTTCCGGCCACGTTCGTATACGAAGATGAAACCGCCAGCACGGCCGAAGCGGAAGCCGACGGGGATGGCAGTGACGCTGCCGCCGCCCGAGTAATCTTGCAAGGGTATCTCAATGAACGCGCGTAAGCGGCGGCGGGTTGCCTTCGGGATCGCGGTCGCGATCGTGGCGGTCGTCGGCATCGTGCACTGGTACCGGACGGGACTCCAGGCGACGGGCGCTCCCGAGGCCGTCGTGGTGGTCAAGGAAGGCGAGACGCCGGATGTGATCGCGGAGAAGCTTAAGGCAGAAGGCCTGATCCGTTCCGAGCGGGCGTTCACGCTGCACGTGAAGTTCGAAGGGCTGGCCACGGACATTAAGTCGGGGCGGTTCCGGCTTTCCGGTGAGCAGTCGGGGCAGGAGATCGCCCAGGCGCTGACCGAAGAATCGCAACTCGCGACCCAATTCACGATTCCCGAGGGCCTCACCCAGGCCGAGACCGCCGAACGGCTGGACCGGTTGGAGATTACCGATGCCGATGCGTTCGAGGCGTTGAAGGCGACCAACTTCCCGGAATACGACTTCCTGCGGACGCTTCCGGATGACGCGACGCTCGAAGGCTACTTGTTCCCCGAAACCTACGCCATCCCGCTCCCGGGCACCTCGGCGGAAGACGTCGCCCGGATTATGCTCGACCAGTTCCGGACGGAGCTGACGGGATTCCAGAACCAGGTCGCGAACAGCGGACGTTCGTTGCATGAGGTCGTGACGATCGCCTCGCTGGTCGAAGAAGAGGTCCGGACTACTGAGGACCGGAAGACAGTCGCCGGGATCATCTTCCGTCGGCTCGAGGAAGACATCCGGCTCGGTATCGACGCGACGGTGCGGTACGCCCTCGACAAGCCGAGCGATGCGCTGACTATCGACGACCTCGCGACCGACGACCCCTACAACACCCGCCGGTTCAAGGGCCTTCCGCCGGGGCCGATCGCCAATCCCAGCCTGGACGCGATTCTGGCCGTGCTCGACCCGACCGATTCACCGTACCTCTTCTATCTGTCCGCGCCGGACGGCACCACGTATTACGCCGAGACCAACGACGAGCATGAGGCCAACAAGGCCGAGCATCTCCAGTGACGTCCGGTAGCGCATACCGGTAGGCTGTAGGCATGGCCACGTTCTGGGACCAAGTAGGCATCGACGTCAGCGCCGGCAAGGGCGGTGACGGGATCGTGTCCTTCTACCGCGAGAAATTCGTGCCCCGCGGCGGGCCCGACGGCGGCAACGGCGGGCCCGGGGGCTCGGTGTATCTGGTCGCCAGCGACCACATCAACACGCTGGTCAACTTCCGCTTCCATCCCGAGCACCACGCCGATAACGGCAAGCCGGGGTCCGGGTCCAACCGCACCGGCGGTACGGGCAAGGACCTGGTGCTCGAGGTGCCCATCGGCACGCTCATCTACTCGCAGCCGATGCCCGAGGAGGGCGAGACCGCCGGGCCACCGCCAGAGTCCGAGTGGGCGCTGTTTGCCGATCTGGCAGAGCCGGGCCAACGGATATTGGCTGCGCAAGGGGGCAAAGGCGGGCTGGGCAACGCGTTTTACGCCACCTCCACCAACCGCGCCCCGCGCAAGTCGCAGCCCGGGTTGCCGGGCCAGGCCCTGCGCCTGCGCCTGCACCTGAAACTGCTGGCCGATGTCGGTCTGGTCGGCTATCCCAACGCGGGCAAGTCCACCCTGATCTCCCGAATCTCGGCGGCCAAGCCGAAGATCGCCGACTACCCCTTCACCACGCTGGTGCCCAACCTCGGCGTCGTCGAGGCAGGCGAGGTCCGATTCACCGTCGCCGACGTGCCCGGGCTCATCCCCGGCGC
>JALYJZ010000036.1:3320-5761 GCA_030775025.1 bacterium | reverse complement strand
CCGATATACCTCGCTGCCGGGAACCAACCGTAGTGCCAAGGTAGTCGTGGCCGAATTAGCCCATGAGCTGCGGGACGCGCAGGTCGAGGCCGCCAAGCGGCTTGGTTGGAAGGTGGTAGCGAACCGGCTGTCCCGAGGATTGTCCGATCCGGAGATGCTCGATGCGGTCGAGGAACTGGTCGCAGATCTCCGGGCGGCGACTCCAGCTTCGGCTTTGGCATAGCGCCAGGCGGGGATTATAGCCCTGCGCCATTTGCGGGTCCGTTTAAGCTTGCAAGTATATTTTGTATACTAAATACATGCAAGCGACCATACGAATACTGGAACGGATTCCTGCATCCCTTACGGATATTCCCGGCTCACCCGGACGTCTGTATTGCCGGGGGACGCTGCCAGGGGGACCGTTCATTGCCGTAGTAGGTACCCGGAAGCCGACTGCATATGGCCGCCGCATCGCCGGGACGATCGCCGGGCGACTGGCCCGCGCTGGTGCGGTCGTCGTTTCGGGATTGGCGTTCGGCATCGATGCGATCGCCCACCAGGCATGCCTCGATGCCGGCGGGAAAAGCGTGGCGATACTTCCCTCCGGGTTGAATGACGCCGACATCGCCCCTCGGACGAACCTGGGTTTGGCCAGGCGAATTCTGGAGCAAGGAGCTCTCCTGAGTGAGTATCCGGAGGGGTCATCTGCCCGCAAGGAGCACTACGAGGATCGGAACCGCCTGATTTCCGGACTGGCTGAGGCGGTGGTCGTGGTCGAAGCCGGGCGGCCGTCGGGGACATTGATTACCGCCCGCCATGCGGGCGACCAAGGGCGCGAAGTATGGGCCGTGCCCGGACCGATCGACTCCTTTCAAAGCAAGGGGACGAACTGGTTGATAGAAGTCGGGGCGGAGCCGCTGTTCTCCGTCGATGCGTTCATGGAATCGCGAGGCTTGGCGCATACACGGCAGCCACGTCTCGGTGAATCGCGCCTCGCCGCCCTGTTCGACGGAGGCTCGTATCACATCGACGAAATCGCAGCCCGGCTAGGCCGGTCCACTTCTGAACTTGAGTCCGAACTGACAAAACTGGAGTTAACGGGTGTGGTCCGCCACCTGGGCGGGCGCCGCTATACGTTGACTTAGAGGTAATAACTGATGAGCGACACCGCCGCGAACGTGAACCAGAAAAGGATACCAGCCCAGAGATGTACGTCTGCCTCAGGCACGAATTCCTCATGCACTGGCATACGTTGCTGCGAACGCTCGTCGACCGGTACCGGAACGAAGCGCATCATCGCGTCAGCTCACGTGCGGCCGCACGACCGCCATTACCTTGCCCTGGATCTGCCATTCCTGATCAGGATAAATGTTGTCGTACTTCGGGTTTTCCGGCTTCAAGTAGACCGCATCCCGACGTTTGATCAGCCGCTTTACCGTGGCATCCTCACCGATCAGGGCGGCGACGATGTCTCCGTGTTCCGCCTGCTCCGTCGGCTGGACAATCAGCAGGTCACCGTCGAAGATGCCAGCACCGATCATGGAATCGCCTTGGGTGCGGAGGATGAATACGTCGCGTTTTCCGCGCGTCAGGTCGGTCGGCAAGGTCACCCAATCCTCGGCATATTCCGCGGCCAGCGAGGGCCCACCGGCAGGAATCCGACCAAGTATCGGCAGTCTCGTGACGTGCTCAGCGAGATCACTAGCTGCCTCGCGGAAGCGCTGCGCCAACGTGATACCACGGCTGCGCGAATCCCGTGTGATGTAACCCTTCTTTTCCAGCGCCTCAAGGTGACGCTGCACGCCGCGCGGATAGTTCACCTTGAGAGCCGACATGATCTCGCGGATCGTCGGCGGCAGTCCCTGTTCCTTGATGTGCCGCTGGATTACATCGAAGGTTTCTCGTTGCCGGGGAGACAAGTCGTTGTTGGTGTCGTTATTCATAAGAGTGATAGGTTAGCCTCCATCGAGGAGTGTGAGAGCGCGCCGAGTACCTTGGCTGGCAGGGGAGCCATTATGTCGAAATCTACTAAGATTGTGACTGCCAAGGTACTCGGAGGAGGGAGCGCATTTGCATAGTATACATATGTATACGGCTTGTCAACTTTCGATTTTACGCACAAGATTAGCGACTGTATTGCGATGACAACCAAGAATCAAAAACTTGTAATCGTCGAATCCCCCGCCAAGGCACGCACGATTGAGCGCTACCTAGGCGAGGGCTACACCGTCATGGCCAGTTACGGCCACGTCCGCCAACTCCCGAGCAAGGACGGTTCCGTGGACGTGGAGCACGACTTCACGCCGAAATACGAGGTGATCGAAGACAGCAAGAAGCACGTGAGCGCGATTAAGAAGGCCATGAAGACCGCCGACGAGCTCCTGCTCGCCACTGACCTTGATCGCGAAGGGGAGTCGATCGCCTGGCACCTCACAGAGCTGATCGAGAAGGAGCTGAAG
>JALYJZ010000036.1:0-3310 GCA_030775025.1 bacterium | reverse complement strand
CGATCAAGGAGCCGCGTGAGGTCGACCGTCGGCTGGTCACGGCCCAGGAAGCCCGTCAGAGCCTCGATTACCTCTACGGTTTCACGCTGTCGCCGCTGCTGTGGCGGAAGATCCGCTACGGCCTGTCCGCCGGCCGCGTGCAATCCGTGGCCCTCCGGCTGATCGTCGAACGGGAACGCGAGATCGAGGTGTTCAAGCCGAAGCCGTACTGGACGCTCGACGCCGTGCTCAAACAGCCGAAGGAACCGGACGAGAAACTGGCCACGTTCACGGCGCAGCTCGCCGAGGACCGCGGTCAGAAGCTCAAGCAGTTCGACCTGACCGACGAACGGGCACAGGAGCTCGCCGCAGAACTCCCGCAGTACCCAGTGGCGGTAGCGGCCGTCGAGGAGAAGGAGCGCCGCCGCAGTCCGGCGCCGCCGTTCACGACCTCCACGCTCCAGCAGGAGGCGTCGCGGAAACTCGGCTTCGCGGCCCGCCGGACGATGCGCACCGCCCAGCAACTCTACGAGGGCATCGATACCGGGGGTGGCGACCGCACCGGCCTGATCACCTACATGCGTACCGACTCGGTGAACCTGGCGAATAGCGCGCTGGCCGAGGCGCGGCAATTGGTGGAGAAACAGTATGGCATGAAGTATCTGCCGGAAGGTCCACGGCGCTACAAGACGAAGTCGAAGGGTGCCCAGGAGGCACACGAGGCGATCCGGCCGACCAGCTTCACGCGTACGCCTGACGACCTTAGGCCCAAGCTGACTACCGACCAGCTGAAGCTATACAGCCTGATCTACAAGCGCGCGCTGGCGTCGCAGATGACGGAAGCGACCTTCCTGCAGACGAGCGCCCGGATCACCGCTGGCAAAGACGGCGCGGTGGTCCTCAAGGCGACCGGCTCGCAGGTGAAGTTCGCGGGATTCATCAAGGTTTACCTGGAAGGAATCGACGATGCTGTCGCCGAGGATACCGAGAAACTGTTGCCGGCACTGGCCGAAGGCGATCCACTGGAGCTGCTCAAGGCCGGCTCTGAACGGCACGAGACCCAACCACCACCGCGCTTCACGGAAGCCACGCTCGTAAAGACACTCGAGGAGTACGGGATCGGCCGCCCGTCCACGTATGCCAGCATCATCTCGACGCTGCAGGACCGGAGGTACGCCCGGGTGGACCAGCGCCGGTTCTTTCCCGAAGCGGTCGGGATGATCGTCAGCGACCTGCTGACCGAGCACTTCTCGAAGTACGTTGACTACCAATTCACCTCGGAGCTGGAGAACGAGCTGGACGAGGTCGCCGGCGGTCGTGAGGAACGCGTGCCGCTGCTTACGGAGTGGTGGGGACCGTTCAAGGCGCTGGTCGACGAGAAGGACAAGGAGCTCAAGAAGGAAGACGTGGCGCATCAGAAGACCGACAAGCCGTGCCCGGAGTGCAAGGAAGGCACACTGATGAAGAAGCTCAGCCGGTTTGGCGGACAGTTCTATGCCTGCAGCCGGTATCCTGAGTGCAAGTACACGGCGCCGCTCGAGGAAGAGCGGGAGGAATCGAAAGAGGCCGAAGAGCAGGCGAAGAGCGAGAGATGCGAGCAGTGCGGCTCGCCGATGGCCGTCAAGCGAGGTCGCTTCGGAGTGTTCTTCGGCTGCACGAAGTATCCGGACTGCAAGGGAACCAAGCCGTTCGTAAAGTCGACCGGTGTGACCTGCCCGGAGTGCGGTAAGGGCGAGCTGGCCGAGCGGAAGTCGAAACAAGGACGCATGTTTTACGGCTGCGCGGAGTATCCCAAGTGCAAGTTCCTTACCGGCCAGCGACCGGTCAAGGAACCGTGCCCGGAGTGCGGGAAGCTGGTGGTGATCAAGGGGCGGGACAAGGTCCCGACTTGCACCGAGTGCGGCCACACCGGCGAGCCGGTGGAAACCTCCTGAATACCTGATAGGCTAGCCTGTTATGGCTGAGCCATCACCAGATCGAAGCAGAGGAACCGAACGGCCGAGCGCCGATGAGCTGGTCGTTCCGGAATCGATGACCCTCATAGACCAATACGAGGCGTACGAGCATGTGCAGCGCTTCTTCGATCACGTGCTCGATCATGTGGGGTTGAATGACCGCGCTCGGAAGGCCTTCACGAAACGGGAGTCATACTTCATGTACCGGGACCGCATGGAGGGTGATGATCCGGTCGAGGTGGATGATCGGGCTAACGTTTTAGTGGTGCGGGAGCACGCCGTGGCTTCGGCGATCGAGTGGCGCGACCAGAGCAACCTCACCCGCGTGCTGTTCGCCAGTTATCTGAACGAAGAGCTGTTGGCACGGCTTCGCGACAGACCCGAGTTGCTGGACGTCGACCACCCTCTCGCATAGCGACTGACGAGACCTGGGAAGCTCAGGTCGAAAGGGTGAAAAATCCGGTAAGCTGGAAGTCATGCGCAAGGTAGTCTCCTATCGCCGGAAATCGTTCCCGTTCAAGCTGGCGCTGGCGTTCCTGGCCTTAGCGTTGGTTGTGCCCTGGCTCACGTTGACCGGCCTCGCCGAGGCGGGCGGCCCGTTCTTCAAGCTGCCGTCGAAGGAGAACTTCCATCCCACTCAGACCGTCTTCTACGATCGCAATGGCGAGAAGCTGTACCAGACCGCCGGGGCGCACCAGCCGATTCCGGTGAAGCTCTCGGAGCTTCCGCGGAGCGTCGTGCTGGCGACGTTGGCCGGCGAGGACGCCGATTTCTATGCCCACCGTGGTGTCGATCCGCCGGCACTGGGGCGAGCGCTCTACAAAACGCTGATCTCGAACGAGCCCCAGGGCGGCTCTACCATCACCCAGCAGCTGATCAAGAACACGTACCTGACGCCGGAACGGACGACCAGCCGGAAACTCCGGGAGATGACGTACGCGGTGGTCTTGGAGCAACGTTATACCAAGGACCAGATCCTCGAGCGATACCTCAACGAGGTGTACTACGGCCAGCAGAGTTACGGAATCGGAGATGCGGCCCGGACGTACTTCGGTAAGGATGTCTCGGAGCTCACGCTGGGCGAGGCAGCGATGCTGGCCGGACTCCCGAGCGCGCCGTCGGTGTACTCGCCACTCGGCGGCCGGGCCGACCTTGCCAAGCAACGCCAGAAGTACGTCCTCGACCGGATGCAGGAGCAAGGGTATATCACGTCGGAACAGGCGGACGAAGCATTCAGTCAGGAGCTTGCCTACGCGCAGGAGGAGCAGGTCTTCCACGCCCCCCACTTCGTCTTCTACGTGAAGCAACAGCTGGCGCAGTATTACGGTGAGAGCACCGTGGATTCGGGCGGACTCAAGGTCCACACCACGCTGGAC
>JALYJZ010000035.1 GCA_030775025.1 bacterium | reverse complement strand
AGGTTATAGAGTCCGACCGATATGATGCTCAGCCCGAGCACCCTGAGGACACTGCGTTTGACGGCCGGTCCGTTAGTTTGGGTAGACGTGTTGGGAGTGGTTTCCGCCATGGAGCCTCCGGGTTAGTTATCCTGCGGTCACGATACCGCCCGAAGCAAGCGGGCGCAACTACGGCCGGCCGCTAGCCACGGACTTCAGTGAAACGGTCCTCGACCGCCTGCCAGTCCATGTTGGCGAGGAAAGCCTCGATGTACTTGGGTCGCGCGGTCGAGAAGTCGGCGACGTACGAGTGCTCGTAGACGTCGAGCGCGACCACGGGGAACGCGTTCCAGACCGGGAACGTGTTCTGGGCGTCACCGATCACGTTCATCAGCTTGCCGAAATCCGTGTCCCAGGCGGTCCAGGCCCAGCCGCGGGCCGCCATGCCGGCTGCCGTGAGGTCGGCAAGATAGCCGTCCCAGGAACCAAAGTCCTGCTCTACCTGCTTACCGAACGTGCCGTCCACCGGCGTGCCGTCACCGCCAAGGTGGCCGAAGTAAATCTCATGGTTCTTAATCCCGCCGATCGCGAACGTCAGGTCGGTCGCGGCGGCACGGTAATCGGAGAAGATCTGGTTCGCCTTCGACTTGTCAGCTTCCGCCAACCGCGCGGAGGCCTCGTTATATTTATTGCAGTACGCTTCGTATAACTTGTAATGCGCCTGGACGGATTCCTTCGAGAATCCCCGCAGATCGTCGAGTCGCGAATTGTACGGCTTGGGCTGGTAGTCGGCCATGTGCCTCCTCGGTTACTGTCCTTACAGTGTACCCCCGGTTCGCTACCGCCATCAGCAGAATATCCAAACGAAGCGGGGCCGGGCACCGTACACGAACAAAAGCTCCCGCCGAAGCAGGAGCTTTCACGTAGGCAAACGTTACACCGGCCAGCCGCCGATGATGCCGCCCGCCGTCAGGAATACCAGCAACATGTAGCCAGTATCGATGGCGTAGAATTGCACACTCTTCTGTTGGTACAGGTAATTGATGCCAGTCACGGTCGCGGCAAAACCGAGCCACGCCCAGAATCCGGTCAGGATGCCTTCGGTCACGTTGCCCACCTCCGCCAGCGCGGCGATGTGTGCCAGCACGTAAAAGGCCAGCAGGAACGCGAGGAACGAAACGAAGTATACGCCCGGATTGCCGTTCTCAGCGTCTTTCTTGGTCAGTCCCGCGCCCTTCATCCACGGCTTGGCGAGGGCGTTGTACCAGACGGCACCGATTACCATCGCCACGATGCCAGAGACCAGCACCGCCCAGTAATTCACGTCGAGTTGATCGAATACGAATTCCACTGCGATCACCTCCTTTCGGCGAGATTCGCCGTCAGTATGCTACCTCGCTTCCGAAAGGGCAACGATGTGGCGTTCACTTGCGCCAGGTCTGCTCGGGAACGCCGGCCCGATGATTGACCGCTCGGGCCAGGATGAACAACAGGTCGGAAAGACGGTTGAGATACATTAGGCTGGCCGGGTTCACGGTCTCTTCCTCGCCGAGAGCTGCCAGGCGCCGTTCCGCGCGGCGACAGACCGCCCGGGCCAGGTGCAATTGGGCGCCGGCTCCGGAACCGCCCGGAAGGATGAACGCGTTGAGCGGCTCAAGCTCCTGCTCGAAGGCATCGATCCAGCGCTCCAGCTTGGCTACCTGCATCGGCCCGACGCGGAGCGCATCGTCGATCATCTTCTTCGACTTGGTGCCGCCTTCGGCTGCTTCGGCACCGATGTTGAACAGCGTGTTCTGGATTTCCAGCAAAGTCGAGCGCACGTCCTCGTCGGCGATGTCCGCCAGCGCCACGCCGAGGTTGGCGTTGAGCTCGTCAAGCGAGCCGAACACCGCCACCCGCGTCTTGAACTTCGGTACGCGCTGGCCGCCGTAGAGGCTGGTCAGTCCCTTGTCGCCGGTACGGGTGTAGATGCGAGTCATGGTGGTCATAGTCTAGCAAAACAGGTACATTGGACCGCCATGCATGCAGAAAACGGAACCTCAAATGATGGAATTGCTTTCAACGACCTGGAGCGCAGAGGAATAACCCGAACGTTCCGCAACACAATAGCAACTCGAAGATTAGAAGAACGAGTCCCGCCTAGGCGGGGCGAAGATCCTTATGAGCTGTGGGGCGTGGAAGTAGAGGATCGAGATGACCACTGGTTACTTCAACCCATAGAGCACGTTCGAAATGGACCGCATGACATACAGTTGGAAGGCGCGGTCGTTTCTCCTAGCCGATTTTCTGGAAAAACCGGAGAAGAAGAACTATGGATACCAGAATCCTGGTTCGTGACCATAGAAAAGCCAGGTACTGCTGCTGAAGTTATCTGGGGAAAGAGGTTCGTTATAGCCAATGATGAATTCACTGGTGAGCGAGTCTTCTACGCACTAGACCAAATCCATGATTCTGAGGAAGGAACGGGTTGGAGAGATATTTCTTCTGATGAAAAGAATGCATTACTCAACTATCTCAAGGCTCTTCCTCATTCGGATGTTTTGCGAGAAGTTTCCCTGTAAGCGAAGTTTGAAGAAAAGATTCTGCGGGATTAGGATGACACCGTGAGAAACGTTTTGCAGCTCCTGCTCCTTCTTAGCCCGCCCACCCCGGCGGCTGGGATGCGCTAGCGCGAAACGCTTCGAACACCCACCGACCGCCGGGAGGCGGTTTTTTCGTATCAATTGACCAAGGAGAGGAGTCCCATGTCCAAACCACCCGAGTCTGAAAACCGTGTTCACATCTTCGACACCACGTTGCGTGACGGTGAACAGTCGCCCGGCGTCTTCTTCAATCCCGAGGACAAGCTGGAAATTGCCCAGCAGCTGAGCCGGCTCGGCGTGGATGTGATTGAAGCCGGATTTCCTATCAACTCGCGCCGCGAGTTCGAGGGGGTGAAGCTCGTCGCCGACACCGTCGAGGGGCCGGTCATCGCCGGGTTGGCACGCACCCAGAAACGCGATATTGATGAAGCTTGGCGTGCGATCAGGGGATCGGAGCGGCCCCGGATACACACGTTCATTTCCACTTCCGATATCCACATCGAACATCAGCTTGAGAGTACGCGGCAAGATGTCCTGGGCCAGGTCCGTGCGGCGGTGGACCAGGCGGCCCGGTACTGCGGTGAGGGAGGTGAAGTCGAGTTCTCCCCGATGGACGCCACCAGGGCGGACATCGCCTTTACCGCCGAAGCGTGCCGGGTGGCGATCGACAATGGCGCGGACATCATCAATATCCCGGACACGGTAGGTTACACTACGCCGGACGAATTCGCCCAATATCTTGAAGAGCTTTACGCACGGGCTCCAGAGTTGCGGGATGTCCGGCTCTCGGTGCACTGTCACCAGGACCTTGGACTGGCCGTGGCCAATTCCTACGCCGGCATCGTAGCCGGAGCACGGCAGGTCGAATGTACCGTCAACGGTATCGGGGAGCGGGCCGGCAATTGTTCACTGGAAGAAATCGTGATGCTGCTGAAGACACGCCAGGATCGTCACGGGCTGCATACCGGCATCGTGACGGAGGAGCTGGTCCGGACGAGCCACCTGGTTTCCCGGTTATCCACGTATCCGGTCCAGCCGAACAAGGCGGTCGTCGGTGATAACGCGTTCAAGCATGAATCAGGGATTCATCAGGATGGCGTCTTGAAGGAGCGGACGACCTACGAGGTCATGAACCCCGCGGACGTGGGGGCGGATCCGGGTAAACGCATCGTGCTCGGAAAGCATTCGGGCAAGCACGCTTTCAATGCCGCCTTGGAAAAGCTCGGGTTTCCGCTTGAGGATGCCCACTCTTGGTTTGAGCGCTTCCAGGAAACCGCCAATGCCATCGGCGAGGTTTCCGAACAAGCTCTGGAGGCGATCATCAATGATGAAGTCAGGCAGGCTCGGGGATCGTACAAGCTCGTTTCCTTCGAAGCCAGCACGTCTTCAGAAGAGACGCGCGGAGCAACCGTACTCATCAGGCTGCCCGACGATCACACGGTCGAGGCCACCGTAGACAGTCTTGACCAGAACCCTGACGGGGCGATCGACGCGCTGTTCTCCAGCATTCGTGAAGCGGTCGGCAATGGATACAGACTTCAGAAGTATGAGGTGCGTTCTTTGACTGAAGGAGAGGGTGCGCTTGGTGAAGCGACCGTCAAGTTAGCACACGTCGACGGCCTGCCTACGACGGGGTACGGAGTAGCCACCGACGTGATTGAAGCTTCGGCCCGAGCTTACCTGGACGCGTTGTCCGCGATAGAGCGTGAGCAGGCGAAAGCAAGCGGATGAACGGTATACTAGTTCGGTATGGACGCGCTTTCGATCAACGGACTGGTGAAGCAGTACCGCAAGGGACCCGAAGCCCTCAAGGGCGTCGACCTCACGGTCGGCAAGGGTGAGTTCTTCGGGCTGCTCGGGCCGAACGGCGCGGGCAAGTCGACGCTAATCCATTGCGTCACCGGACTGGCCGTCCCCACCGCCGGCGAGATCAAGGTCTTCGGCAAGGACGCGGTGAAGGAATACCAGCAGGCACGCCAGGCCGTGGGGCTCAGCCCACAGGAAGTGATGAGCCTGGACTGGTTCCTGAACGTCGAGGAAACGCTCGACTACCACGGCGGCTACTACGGCATGCCGAAGCAGCGGCGCCAGCGCCGGATCAAGGAATTGCTCAAAGCGTTCTCGCTGGAGGACAAACGGAAGGCCAGCGTGCGGGCGCTCTCCGGCGGCATGCGTCGCCGGCTCGTGATCGCGCGGGCGCTGATGCACAAGCCGAAGCTCCTGATCCTGGACGAGCCGACCGCCGGCGTGGACGTGGAACTCCGGCTCGAACTCTGGCACTACATGAAGCGGGTCAACGACGCCGGCACGACGATCCTGCTCACCACTCACTACATTGAGGAAGCGGAACAACTGGCCAGCCGGATCGCCTTGATCAACCGGGGGGAAATCGTGGAGCAGGGCACCGTCGGCGAACTCAAGCGCAAGTTCAAGAAGAAGACGCTGGAAGACGTGTACCTGTCGGTGGTCGGACGGGAAGAGCTCGGACGGAACGGCGGCGCCAAGGCGAAGACCTCCCGGGGGTTCGGATGAGCGCCTGGCAGACGCGGTTCGGGCTCGGCTTCCGCCGCGAGTTCACGCGTTACTGGAGCATCAAGCGGCAGACGATCCTCACGCCGCTGCTCGAGACCTACCTCTACATCTCCGTGTTCGGCGCGGCGCTCGGCAGCCGGGTCGGCGAGCTCGAGGGCGTGCCGTACATCACGTTCATCCTGCCGGGACTGGTGATGATGGCCTTCGCCCTGAACGCCTTTGAAAACAACGCGAGTTCCCTGTTCCAGCAACGGTTCATGCGGGCGATCGAGGATCAGCTCGCCTCGCCCCTGCATACCCTGGAACTGCTCGGCGCGTACACTCTCGGCGGATTCGTGCGCGGGGCGATCATCGCCAGCGTGACCCTGCTCACTGCCGGATTCCTCGTGAACCTGCCGATCGCCCAGCCGCTCCTGCTGCTCTGGAGCTTCGTGTCCATCGGCCTGTTCTTCTCGCTCCTGGGCGTACTGGTCGGCGTGTTCGCCGAAGCGTTCGACAGCATCAGCCTCTACCGGAGCTTCGTGCTCCAACCGCTGATCTTCATCGGTGGCGTGTTCTATTCGGCCACGTTGCTGCCCGAGCCGTGGCAGACGGTCGCCCACTTCAACCCGATCTTCTACATGATCAACAGCGTCCGGCACGGATTCCTCGGGTATTCGGACGTGAACCCGTACCTGTCGCTGGGAATCGTGTCCGGCGGCGTGCTTGTGCTGTTCTTCGTCGTCTACTTGATCTTCCGCAAGGGCTACAAGCTGCGGTTCTGATCGGGCCATAGCACCAGGGATACGTGGCGTCACCGCACCGGATGCGACGCCGGTTTGCGGGAACCCTGCGTGCGCGCCGACACCATCTTGTCCTCGATCCGCAGCCGGCCGAAGTACCGGATACCGAGTATGAGCCAGGTCGCGAAGATGACCCCGCACACGGCCGTGAACACGGGTAGCCCCCAGGCGACGATCAACGGCATCGAAAGTGCCGTCACGAACCCACCGCCCACGAACGGCTCGAACAGGAGCTGCTTGTAGCCATATCCCTCGATCGCGTTGGTCTTGTCCTCGGGATCGACC